>JBLNGJ010000022.1:0-7285 GCA_050264675.1 Micromonosporaceae bacterium | reverse complement strand
CCCCCCCCCCCCCCCCCCCCCCCCCCCCCCCCCCGCCCCCGCGCGTGGGCGACGGGGCGGGCCGACAAGGGACGGTCCGACAAGGAGAGAGGGCACCGACTCCGACGAGATCGGTGCCCTTTTCGTGCTCAAAGTCCGAAATCAGATAAGGCGAACCTTCTCCGCCTGCGGACCCTTCTGGCCCTGTGCGATCTCGAACTCGACGCGCGCCCCGTCGTCGAGGGACTTGTAGCCATCCATCTCGATCGCGGTGAAGTGGACGAAAACGTCCTGCCCACCGTCGACCGCGATAAAGCCGTAGCCCTTCTCGCTGTTGAACCATTTGACGGTGCCCTGTGCCACGGTGCACTTCCTCACTCCGCTGTGCCCCGGCGCCGCGGTCGCGTACGCCGGAAGCCGCTGGCCCGTGCCGACCCGAGCGGGGCGGGCGCGAGTTGACGACCGAACTCGCACGATACCGGAGTACGGTCACTGTCGCATCGCCCCAAATGGGACAGAACTGATCGTCACACGTCCTATTTGCGCATCCAGGCGTGCGAAAGTTGACCACGGCGGTCCCCGTGGCGCCCCGGCGGCCCGAGCGTCGCCCCAGCGGTCAGTCGTGCCGGCGGGACTGGACCACCCGGAACCGGTTGGCCACGTACGCGCCGTCGGTGAGCGACGCGTTCGCGGCCGGGTTGGCCCCGCTGGCGTGGAAGTCGGAGAACGCTGCCGACTGGTTGACGAAGACGCCGCCGGTCAGGTTGCACGACAGGTGCACCCCGGCATCGAGCGCCGCGTGTTCGGCCGCGTCGAGCACGGTTGCGTTGGTGGAGTAGACCGAGGCGGTCAGCGCACCCTTGGCCCGGACCGTCCGGCGGAAGATCTCCAGGCTCTGCTCGGTCGAGTCGGTCGCGATCAGGAACGAGATCGGCCCGAACCACTCCTCGCCGTAGGTCTCCTCGGCGCCGGCGTCGAGCCGGATCACCAGCGGGGTACGCACGACCGCCCCCGCGTACGTCGGGTGGGTCATCGTCTCCGAGTCCAGCAGCACTTCGCCGAGGCCGCGGGCTTCGCCGATGCGCGTCAGCACGCCGTCGTTGACGATCGCGCCGATGAGCTCGACCGCCCGGGCCGGGTCGCCGGTGAGCTTGCTCATCGCCCCGACGATGCCGGCGGCCACCCCATCGAAGTCGCGGTGGCCCTGGTCGGTCTCGATGCCGCCGGAAGGGATGAAGACATTCTGCGGGGCGGTGCACATTTGTCCACTGTAGAGTGACAGGGAGAAGGCGATATTGCGACACATGCCGGCGAAGTCGTCGGTGGAGTCCACGATGATGGTGTTGACGCCAGCTTTCTCGGTGTACACCACCGCCTGCCGGGCGTTGGCCTCCAGCCAGTCGCCGTACCGGGTCGAGCCGGTGAAGTCGATGATGCGCACCTCGGGCCGGACCGCGAGGATCGAAGCGAGGCCCTCGCCCGGCTCCTCGGCCGCGAGCGTGACCAGATTGGCGTCGAAACCGGCCTCGGCCAGCACGTCCCGGGCGATCCGTACGGTGAGCGCGAGCGGCAGCACGGCCCGGGGGTGCGGCTTGACTACGACCGCGTTGCCGGTCGCGAGGCTCGCGAAGAACCCAGGGAAGGAGTTCCAGGTGGGGAACGTGTTGCAGCCGACCACCAGGGCAACGCCGCGGGGCACAATGTGGAACGTCTTCGTCATCCGCAGGGTCTCGCCCTTACCGGCCGGCTTCTCCCAGGCCGCGTTGGCCGGGGTACGGGTCATCTCGGCGTACGCATAGGCCAGCGCTTCCAGCGCCCGGTCGAGGGCGTGCGGCCCACCCGCCTGGAAGGCCATCACGAATGCCTGGCCGGTGGTCGCGTGCACGGCCTGCGCGAGCTCGAAGACGTTGCCGTGCAACCGATGCAGGATCTCCAGGCAGACGCCGACCCGGGCCTGCGGTCCCGCGTCCCGCCAGGCCGCGATGCCGGCGCCCGCCGCGGCGAGCAGCGCATCGACGTCCGGATGTGGATAGCGCACGCCGAGGTCGATGCCGAACGGGCTCTGCTCGGTGGCCACCCACCCGGTCGTGCCGGGCTGGTCGGTGAGCGGAAACTGCTGCCCCAGGCGGGCCCGGAAGGCGGCTTCGCCGTCGGTCGCGGCGGTCTCGCCGTAGACCCGAGGGCTGGGCGACTCCGGATAGGCCGACCAGTAGGAACGCTCGTTGATCGCCTGCAGCGCGCGATCGAGGGTCTCGCGGTGCCGGGCGAAGAAGGACTCGGGCTCCGCGGCGTGCGGGTCCGCGGTCGGCGTCGTTGCCTGCGTCATGCCGACCATTCTGCCCCGCCGGTTCCGGTCGGCGACGAGGACGCCGCCTCGGCTCGTCAGAGCACGTCGGAGGTCAGGCCTCCTGCTGCCAGTCGATCCAGCCGTCCACCGGACGGAACCCCAGGGCTTCGTTGATTGCGATCATGTGTTGGTTCTCGGCCGCGTTCCACGTATTGATCTCACGCAGCTCCGGTTCGGCTGCGAGCACCTGGGCGAGGTTGTCCAGCTTGACCAGCAGGCCCAGCCGGTTTCCCCGGTGTTCCGGGTCGACCAGCGTGATGTTCTGCCAGGCGTGCCGGGTCGCCTCCGGATCCAGGGCGATCGTGGTCCAGGCCACCAGCCGGCCGGTCTGGTCGTGCCGGGCGGCGACGTGGTAGTGGCGGCGGCCACGCCGGAGCGCGACCTCATCGCGGTCGCGTGCCCGGGCCGCGTCGATCAGCTCCGGCTCCACGTCGAGGTCGCCCATGGGCGCGTCCAGGATCAACCGGCTGTCCAGCGCCGCGATATCGGCCAGATACTCATCGGGGATGCGATCGCGCCAGCGCACCAGCGAGTAGCCGGCCGCGTGTGGCCCGACCGACGCGGCGAGCTGCGGCCAGCCAGACTTGTCCACAGTGGTCAGATCGAGTACGCGTCGGACCTCGCTCAGGGCTGGCTTGGCGCCCACCGTCGCGGCGAAGCGGGCATGGCCCGGGTCGCGCCAGGGTCCGCCGGGCAGGTGGGAAACGTACGTACCGATGAGGCTGGTGCGCCCGCGGCTGCGGGCGAACTCGGCGGCGTAGGCGTGCAGCGCCCGGCCGACCCCCTGGCGCCGGTGCTCGGGGTGCACGACGAGCTCGACGAGCACCTTCGACAGGTTCTCGAGCTCGGGCAGGAACAGCCACAGCAGGCCGGCCGGGGTCCCGTCGAGCTCGGCAAGCCGGAGGTGCTGGGACTCACCGGGCCACGGATGCCGGATGCGCGCGACGTACTCGGTCAAGGACAGCGGCGGGAAGTCGGGGACGTCGTGGCGCAGTGCGGCCGACTCGATGCCGAAGGCCGCGGCCACATCGCGGTCGTCGTCTTCCCGCAGCGGACGGATCTCCATCCCGCCAGCCTCCCGCGGCCGGGATACCGGCGCGACCGGTTTTCCGGGACAGAATGCCGCGGCCGAAGCCGTGGACGTTGGTCGGGAGGAGCCTCGCGTCCAACGCACTAGGCGCCGAAACTGCGCGCCGCCCTGCCGGCGCCGCGGCGACGAACCTCCCGCAGCCAGCATCTTTCGCCGCCCGCCGATGAATCGTCAAGCCCACGATGTCGTCGTTATCGACCCCGTGCGCGGCCGTGGCTACCGTGGGTGAGCGACGCGCAGGTGCCACCCGGCCGTGGCTGGGACGCTGAGCGAACGTTCAGGTCACCAAACGTAGTCCGCCAAGAAAATTCATCCGATTAGGCGAGCCCCGCGCGCAGCGATAGGTGGATGCCTAAGATCCGCTTGACGATGAAGTTGATCACATCGAGGGTCTTAAGTCCGTCACCGGACCACTGTCGACACCAGTTCGATGAGTCGCCGGTCAGCCGCCCGGGCCGGGCGTAGGGGTGTCCGTCGGCAGTGGTGGTTCCGGTGAGTCGGTCGGCACCGGGTCGAGGCAGGCCCGTTGGGCCGTCGCGGTAAGCCACGGCAGGTCACCGACGACCGGTGGGGTGACCTCCTCCTCCCGTTGCTGCGTACCGATCGCGATGGTGACGAAGATCTGCTCGTCGACCGGCGCGCTCGACCCGCGTACGGTCGAGCAGTCCACCGCGAACCGCGCCGCGACCACGGCGTTGCGTTCTTGATCGGCGGTGCCGAGCCGAACCGGCGAGATGTCGGGAAGTTCGCCGGTGAGGGCGAAGCCCTCGTTCTCCGGCCCCGGGATGAGCAGCGACAAGCCGCGGGGGGTCAGGCCGGGTGGGGCGAGGATGCGCGCGCTGACCAATGTCAGAGCGCTCGAGGTCACGTTGCGCACCTCGAGCCCGACGGTGATGGTGCCGTCGTCGCCGATGCTTGCGCGGAAGCCGCCCGGGGCGACGACCGCCGGGTCGGGCAGCGCGGCCAGCCCGGTTGGCCGGGTGAACCACCAGTACGCGCCGGCCCCACCCAGCAGCAGGATCAGGACGAGCGGGACGACAATTCGGGCCCGCGACCGCTCACCTCGGCGGCGCTTGGGTCGCAGCCGGCGCTTGCCGACGAAGTTGTCGTCACTGTCCCAGGCACCCACGGGTACGCAGGCTAGCCCTCGCGCTCGATGGTGGCCAGCCGGGGCTCAGCTCGACCCGTGAGCCAGATGGCGCTCCCGAATGGTGCGCAGCACCGTATCGATGACCTGACCTGGTGCACTGCCGAGCCGGGTGGTGATGAAGCGGCGGTCGACCGCCCGAAGTTGTTCAGTCATGACGAAGGAGAGCTCATTCAACCCGGTCTGGGCGCTTGGCGGAATCGGTACGTGGTTGGGCACGTCCCGCTTGGCCCGGGTGATCGGGCAGACCAAAGCGAGGCCGGGAATCCGTAGATAACCAGCGCTGTGTACGACGATGGCCGGCCGCACATTCGCCTGTTCGACACCGCGTGTGGACGGGCCGAAGTCGACCAGGAACAGCTCCCCGGCCCTCATGTCACCGTCTCCGCGGAGGAGAGTGCGTTGTGCTCTCCTTCGGCGGGTAGCGGCCCGACGCGAAGGTGTGCGTACTCGGGATATTCGTCGTGCACCACGACAGCGAGGTCTCGCTCGTAGGTCTCTGCATACCCCTTGGTGACGCCGTCCCAGAACGCCGCCGCCTCAGCCGCGTCCACCAGCGCAGCGATCTCCTCGCCGAGGCTGCGGCCGTGCTGACGGGCCAATCGCGCGAGCCGGTCGCGCACGTCACCGCTGACGCTGATGGTGGTCTTCATGCCAGCCAGCATAGATACTGGCATAGCACTTGGCATAACCAGGTCAGCTCACCACGTCCTTGCGCAGGAAGCGCCACCAGGCCAGGCCGAAGAAGAGCACCGCATAGCTGAGGGCGGCGATCCCGCCGCGGATCATGCCGTCGACCTGGACCGGGGTGGAGAGCAGACCGACCCAGGCGTCGTTGTAGTGCGTGGGCAGGAACAGCCGCAAGGTGCCGAGCGCGGTGATCTGGTCGAGGATGCTGGAGAGGATCTGCAGCAGCACCGCGCCGCCGACCGCACCCAGCGGCGCGTCGGTGGAGACCGAGAGCAGGAACGCCAGCGCCGCGACGATGAGCAGGCTGACCGCGATGTAGCCGAGGCTGCCGGCCAGGCGCAGCAGTGCCGGACCGGGCGCCACCTCATCGGCGATCGTCGACCGCAGCGGGTGCCAGCCGTAGCGCAGCGTGCCCAACCCTAGGGCGGTGCCGACCAGCAGGGTCAGCGCGAGTCCGGAGTAGAGCATCGACACGATCAGCTTGATGCCGAGCAGGCGCGCGCGGGGTACTGGAATGGCGAGAAGGTAGCGCAGGCTGCCCCAGCTCGCCTCGCTGGCGATGGTGTCGCCGAAGAAGAGCGCCACCACCACGACGAGCAGGAAGCCGGCCGAGACGAAGAGGGTGAACAGGGCGAAGTTGGCCCCGCCGGAGGTGGCCAGGTCGACCAGGCTGGCGAAGGCGCCGCCACCGTTGCGGTCATCGTCGCCGTCGCCGCCGAACTCGAACGCGGCCAGAATGATCAAGGGCAGCGCCACCATGAAGGCGAGGGCGATCCGGGTCCGGGGACGGCTGGCCTGCCGGCGCGCCTCGGTGCCGACCGAGAAGGTCGGCCGGGGACGGGTGGTGCCGCTCACCTCGGACCCGGTGCCGGTCGGCTCGATACCGGTCGTGGTCATCGCGGGCCGCCCTCCTTCGTCTCGCCACCGACCAGGGCCAGGAACGCGTCCTCCAGGCGCCGGCGCGGCACCACCCGGTCGACCCCGACGCCGGCGCGCACCAGGGCCGCCACCACCTGCGCGCGAGGTGTGCCGTTGAGGTCCACCACGAGCGCGGCGCTGTCGTCGCCGGGCAGCCGGCGCACCCCGTCGAGACCGGCCAGCACCGCGTCGGCGTCGGCCAGGTCAGAAACCCCGAACTGGACGATCGGCGAGTCGCCGACCACCTCCTCGACCGCCCCGTCGGCGACGACCTCGCCCAGGTGCATGACCACCACGTGAGTGCACGTCTGCTCGACCTCGGCGAGCAGGTGCGAGGAGACCAGCACGGCCCGGCCCTGGGTGGCGTAGTTGCGCAGCACCCGGCGCATCTCGGCGATCTGCGGCGGGTCCAGCCCGTCGGTGGGCTCGTCGAGGACGAGCAGCTCGGGCAGCCCCAGCATGGCCTGCGCGATGGCGAGACGCTGCTTCATGCCGTGGCTGTACTTGCGCACCTTGCGGTGGATCGCACCGCCGAGGCCGGCGATCTCCAGCGCCTCCTCGAACCGGGCCTCGGCCGAGGTCCGGCCGGTGGAGCGCCAGAACAGCTCCAGGTTCTGCCGGCCGGACAGGTGTGGCAGGAAGCCCGGTCCCTCGACCAGGGCGCCGACGCGGGTGAGCACCTCGGCGCCGGGGCGCAGCGGATGGCCGAAGAGGAGCACCTCACCCCGGGTGGCCTGGATCAGGCCGAGCAGCACCCGCAGGGTCGTGGTCTTGCCGGCACCGTTGGGCCCGAGCAGCCCGACAACTTGTCCACGGTGGACAGTGAAGTCCACCCGGGACACTGCGACGAAGCCGTCGGCGTACTCCTTGCGCAGGCCGCTTACGACGAGCGGGGTCTGCGCGTGCTCGGCCACCACGACGCTGCCGTGGCGACGACGCCGTAGCCGGGCCCCGACCACCGCGGCGGTGAGCCCGATGGCGACGAGCCCGACCAGCGCGGCCAGCACATAGCGCAGGAGCACCTCGGGCGTGGCGATCGGGGTGCCGGTCACCTGGGGCAGCAGCACCAGGGTGCTGGTTGCGTCGAGACCGACCGTGTAGACGGTGGGGGCCA
>JBLNGJ010000021.1:0-4351 GCA_050264675.1 Micromonosporaceae bacterium | reverse complement strand
AACACCGGTTCCACAACCCCCCCCCGCCCCCCGCCCCCCCCCGGGGGGGGGGCACGCCCGTTCACGGTCCTCCAGCCCGGCAGTCAATTCCCACTGGAGCTGGACTATCGACCGAGCCGCTCCTGAATCGACCTTGGCTTCGAGCCGCTCCAGGTCCTCAGCGTCGACTTTGAACAGCCAGTGCTTCGCACCGAGCAGCAGGACCGCCTGGAACACCAATTGAAGCCACTCGCTCTGCCAGTCTCCGCGATAGCCAGTCGGAGATCTTCCGCTACCCCTGGCGGGCACTGCCCAATCGCGCTTTGCCGAGCCCTTGGATCCGCGGCGATGCGACGGAGAGAGCGCGGCTGAGGACGCCGCGGGCGTGCCTCAGCCGCGTAACCCCTGGATAGCCGCCCGGCCGGAGCGGCATGACCGCAACCGCCGGACGGTGCTGCCCAACGGAGAACTGTTCGAGGGGGATACCGCTCACCTTCGGGCACCACGGCGAGCCGGGACGCTTACCATGGCTCCCGTACCATATCGCCGGTCATCACTGAAGTCATGAACCGGCGCGCGGGTCACCCGACCGGGCCGAGGCAACGTCGTGCTGCCGCTGGCGCGCTGGGCCTAGCGTGCTAGGCTAACGCGGTGGGTTTTGCCGAGGCGACGTTACGGGCCGTGATCGCCGACTACGAGGACGGCAAGCGCGAGCTGCTGGCTCGCCGTGATGCGCAGCTTCGTGCCTTCCATGCCAACGGGTGGCGCCCGGTCGACCTGCAGCGGGTGACGGGTTACAGTCGCGAGACCATCCGCCATGCCTTGCACCCCGAGGTCCGTCGAGCGACCAACGCCAGCCGGCGCAAGGCGGACCGAGGCGCCGAACCCCGAGCGGTGGCGGCCGCGCTGGCGCCGCCGCAGGGCGGGTACGGGGATCGGAAACCGTACGTTGTCGCCGACAACCTCGAGGACCTGCGCGGGCCGACCAAGGGCACGATCACACTCCCCCATCACCTCGACTGGTCCGGGCAGGCGAGCTACGACCTCGACCGACCCGCTCGACTCGCCACCATGTACCGGACGGTCCTCAACGAGGCGAGCACCGCCCAGGATCTGCGCAACTGGCTCAACGCCCGGATCCTGACCGAGCTGTGGCCCACGCTCTGGCTCCCCGCGCGGTTGCGCGGGTTGTGGGAGGGCAGGTTCCCACAACTCGCCACCGACCGGCCGGCGGTCGCCTAGCCTTGGACGCCTTTCACGAACGGCTCGCCCGGACCGGGCTCGCCGCCGCCCAGCAGTTTGGCTTCGCGCTCGCGGGTGGCTATGCCGTACAGGTGGCCGGCTTGCTGGTGCGACCAAGCGAGGATATCGACCTGTTCACCGCGTGGGAGCGGCGTTCCGAGTTCGCCGAGGCGGTCGCGGCGATCTCCGAGGCCTACCGCGCGGAAGGGCTCAGCGTCGAGGTCGAGCGCCACCACGACACGTTCTACCGGCTGACCGTCTTCGACGGCGAGCGCACCGCGAAGGTCGAGCTCGCCGTGGACACCCGCGCCAACGAGCCGATCCACATGACGATCGGCCCGGTCCTGCACCCCGACGACGCGGTCACCAACAAAATGACCGCCCTCTATGCGCGCGCCTTTGCCCGCGACTTCATCGACATCGACGCCGCCATCCAATCTGGACGCTACGACCGGGAGACACTGCTGCGGTTGGCCGAACGCGCCGACATCAGCTTCGACCGGCATGCGTTCGCCGAAGCGCTCGGTCAGGTGGAGAACCTCGACGCAGATGACTTCGCGCCGTACGGCGTGGCCGGGTCTGAGCTCGACGATCTGCGCCGCCGGTTCGTGGGCTGGCGGCGCGACCTGCTCGGCGCCCGGTAGCGAAAGACTCGCGAGGACCTAACCGGGCGGGTCGGGGTCGGTATCGGTCTCCGCACCGGCCATGTCGGCAGCGTTGCCCGTGCCGACCAGGGCCAGTAGGGCCAGGAAGCCGACCAGTATGAAGAACGGCGCGACCGCGCACGTCCCCCGGTCGGTGATGACTCCGACGCCGCACAGCGAAGCCAGGACGAGGCCGACGATCAGGATCACCGCGGCGATGATGAGGAAGACGACGATGACCGGGATCCCGGTCGGCAGCACCTGAACGCCGTCGGCCGCGGTGCGGACGGCGCGGCGCTCATGGAACGCGCGCACCTGCCGGGTTGCCGCGTCGACGAGGTCGCAGGCGCCGACGACTGTACCGTTGTCAGCCTCGGCCGGTGCTGGCAGCGGGCGCGGAAGACCCACCGTGTCCGCGACGAAGGCGGCCGCGTCCGGCGCTGGCGGGCGCCGGGCCGCGATGGCACCGACCCGACGCCCCTCCCGGTAGGTGACGAGGGTCCCATCCTCCACAGTGGCCAGCAGATCATCCCAGGGCACGCTGCGCACCGCCCACTGCCAGAGGTGACGGTCCATGCCTCGTTGGGCCAGCTGCCTTTCGATCGCGGCGGCGTGGCTGTCCAGCAGCTCGGGCAGGCTGGCCGGCGTGATGTGGGCGAGGGTCGGGACCACCGCGTCCAGCAGGCCGACCGTGTCCAACTCCGCCATCAGGCCGCCCGACAGGCGGCTGAACGCGTGCGCGTCGAGGACGGTCGTGTGGATGGAGCGGGCCACGCTCTGCTCCACGGCGGTCGGAAGCTCGTGGTCGCGCATCTTCTCGCGCTCGAGGCCGTCGTGGTAGCGCTCATAGGCGAGCAGCCGGGCGGCGGACTCGACCACGGCCCGGGCGGTGTCGTTGAGCAGCAGCGGGTTGACGTACTTCGCACGGTCGGGCAGCACGGTCATGGCGCGTCTCCGGAGGGCTGAATCGTGAGGGTGCCGCGGCTGAGCATGAGGTCGTCGAGGGCGTTGACGGCGCGTTCGATCAGAACGACGGAGTGGGGTTCGGCGAACGGGCGGCTCAGGTGCGACGTCACTGCCGTCCTCATCGCCTGCACGAACGCGTCCACGTTCGGATCGGCGATCGGCGCCGGCGGTGCCACCGAGGACATTGAGAACGACCACTCAAACAGGACATCGCGCAGCTCGGCCGGGACCTCGAACGCCTTTCGCACGTCGTCGGGCACGGGCTGGTGGTTGTCTTTGCGCACGACGGCCGCGATTTCGAAGCTGCCGAGCCCGCCGAGCAGCACATGGTCTTCCGGGTGGGCCTTCACCGTGGCCATCGCGTCGGTCATGAGGAACGTGTAGACGCCGGTCGACGTACCGTACGTCCGACTGCCGGCGGCCCGCAGCCGGGGCACCGGCGCGCCGGCCACGTCCACCAGACTCGTCTGGCGTATCTGAGGGTAGATCAGAATGGCGACGCGGGTGCCGTGGTCGTCGTACTGGCTCTCATTCGGTCGACCCGGCAGGACCTTCGGGTAGTCACCGGTTCGCCAGCGGAACCCGGCGCCGGCGCGGACCACGGCTCCACTGATGACCGACGCGATCGTGCCGCTGCCGAGGAAGTTCGTCAGCACCGTGCGCGGCTGGGTGTTGCCGGCGAGCGCCACGGCCACACACAACACAGATGGGTCGCCCGACGCGGTCGCCGGCAGCACCTCGGCCCTGGTCTGGCCGATGGAAATCTCGGCCACAGTCTGACCGGTTCGCAACGCACCCACCAGCGACAGACGCGGGGCGAGCGCGAGCCGTGCACCGCTGGGCCGTCGGCCGACCTCGACCGCCAACGCCGCCGTAAACTCGGCGACGATCGCGGTGGCCGCCTGGACCGCGTACGGGTCGACTGTGCGCAGGGTCAGCGACGCCGCACTGAGGTCGCACGACACATCCACCGCGCTGGTCGCTGGATCCACTGCGGTCGCCAGCGGCGCAACGAGGCGCAGCTCGGCCGTGACCGTCCGCCGATCGATGGAGTACTGCACGTCGGCGGCCGTGTTGAGGTTCAGCCGGCCCTGGTCGTCGAAGATCGACCCGAACGGGCCCAAGGCGACCAGCGCCTCGGTGGTGATCGCCTCGATGGCCAGGCTCACCGGAGACGTCAACACCGCCTGTGCACCGGTCGAGGCGGCGAGGTCGATCGCGAACCGGCTGGGCGTCGCCTGCACCACCAAGGTGCGGGTGACGCGGTTCTCCAGGCCGGGGATCCCGGGCGGGCCGACAACGCTTGTGTTCCCGACGCTCACCCGCGGTAGCGTGGTGACCGCCAGATCGCCCTGCAGAACGAGCTCAACCCCGGGCTGGTTCAGGTCGAAGACACGGATCTCAATGGGGCTGGTGACCGCCGGCACGTTCGGCACCGGCACGGCGAGCACACCCGTGGCAGCGACGCCGAAGACCTGCGGCGGCGAGGTCGGGCGGGCGAGATTGCCCAACCTCGGCGC
>JBLNGJ010000020.1:0-3296 GCA_050264675.1 Micromonosporaceae bacterium | reverse complement strand
CCGAGTTTCTCGGCCGCCACGCCGGTCGTACCGGTGCCGGCAAAGGGGTCGAGCACGAGTTGACCAGGTTGCGTCATCAGCCGGATGAAGAACTCAGGAAGCGCCACCGGGAACCGGGCCGGGTGATGCGTCGGATTGGGCAGGAACTCTGGCTCGAGGTTGAGGACATTCGATGGCCTGACCATATCCGGCCCGGCCTGGACCCGCTTACGCCCCTGCCCTGACGGCTCGTTGACCCGTTCGTAGTTGTGCGACAGCTTCTTCCTGCGCTCGACGTCCCGCCGGTCCCACCGGGCCGGCGTCAGGCAGGCCTCCGGAAAGAACTGCCACCGCCGGGACTTGGTGAATTGAAAACAGTACTCAACGGCGTCTTTCAGATACCGGTTGAACCGACCCGGTGGGGGCGAAGGCTTAGCCCAGATGAAATCCTCCGCGAACACGAAACCCTGTTCGCGGAGCCAGAAAACGATCTCGTACTGCAACGTGCCACGCTCGCCGCTGTGTCGACGTGACCGGTAGTTGAGAACGAGGCTGCCGTGCGGCCTCAACACCCGAAGTATCTCGGCCGTTACCTTCAGGAAGAAGCCCGAATACCAGTCGCGTAGGTAGTTCTCACCGTTGGCGTACTTCGGCTGGCGGTCGTACGGCGGAGATGTGATCACCAGGTCGACGCTCTCGTCAGGCAGCTCCCGCAGCACGTCGATGCAGTCGGCGACGTACATGGCCCCCAGGTCGGTCGACCCGACCGGGGAGAGCGTGAGTGAGTGGGGCAGGCCGCTCATTGCCCGCACTCTACGGCGGGCATCAGACCGGTTCGAGGATCAAAACGCCCAGCCCATGCCGGTGCGGAGCGACCACTGGTTAGGCTGACCTTACTCGCGATATTCTGAGCGTTCCGGGCGCTTCGGTGAAGGGCAGGGTGGGCCGTCATGACCGCACTCGCTGCCGCCGACCCGCTTGCTGCCGCTGATCCGCTCGCTCCGCTGCGGGCCACGCTGGCCGCCATGGGCGGGCGGCCCGACCAGCCACCCATCCGTGGGCTCGCACCCGACCTCACCGTCGCCGACCCGCACGGGTGGACCCCGGCCAGTGCGCTCGTTTCCGGCCAGATGCTCGCCGACCTGCTCGACACCGCCCAACGCCGGTGGTCGGCCGCGCCGCATGTGGCGGCCGCGCTGGCGTGGAAGCACTACACGTACTGGGTCGCGTTGCCGGCCGTGCTTGGTTACGCCGCCGCGCGGCGGATCCCGGACCTGCGCCCGTCCGGCGTGCTGCTGCGCTGGTCGGCGCGGGAGCCGTTCCTCACCGTCGGGCTCGCCCCGGCCGAGGTGGTCGCCCTCGCCGCCGATCCGCTCGCGTCACAACCGGGTATACGCGCCGTCACCGACGAGGCCGCACTCCTGGTCGAGCTGTGCCGCGCCCTGGTCGAGGAACACCTCGCCCCGTTGCTGGGACAGATCCGGGCCCGGGTGCACGTCGGTCGTCGCACGTTGTGGGGCTCGCTTGCCTCCGGCGTCGCGCACGGCCTGTCCCGCGCCGCCCCGGTGGTGTCCGGCTCGAGCCTGGCCTACGCCAACGCGATGCTCACCGCACTCGGCGTGGCCGACCTGGTCGACCTGCAACCCCGGGCGGGCGGCCCCGGGCTGCAGGTGCACCGGCGCACCTGCTGTCTCGCGTTCGCCCTGCCCGAACCGAAGCTCTGCACCGGCTGCCCGGTGCCAGACGGCCACGGCGGGTAAGGCGCACGGTGGTGAGCAACGATGGCGAGCGAACAGAAGCGGCGGATGCTGCACGGGGAGCTCTACCGGGCCGACGACCCGGCGCTGGTCGCTGACCGGCGGCGCTGCCGGCAGGTGCTCGAGCGGTTCAACGCCACCGTCGAGCCCGACGAGGGCCACGCGATCCTGCATGACCTGCTCGGGCACATCGGCGCCGGCACCGTGATCATGCCCCGGCTGGAGTGCGACTACGGCTACCAGATCCACGTGGGCGAACGGTGCTTCATCAACTACGGGGCGATCATCCTGGACAGCGCCGCCGTGACCATCGGCTCGGACGTGCAGCTCGGGCCGGCCGTCCAGCTGCTGACCGCCACTCACCCGCTGGATCCGGCGACCCGCCACACCGGCCTCGAGTCGGCCGCGCCGATCAGCATCGGCTTCGGCGCATGGCTGGGCGGAGGCGTGATCGTCTGTCCGGGCGTGAGCATCGGCGACGAGTGCGTCATCGGGGCCGGCAGCGTCGTCACCCGTGATCTTCCGCCGCGCGTCCTCGCCGTCGGCAACCCGGCCCGGGTGGTACGCGACCTCTGACGCGGCCCAGGCGCTCGGCCGTACTGCCCGTTCGCGCCTGAACCACCCACTCGGGCCGTCGGGGTTGCGGTCCTGAGACATGGGTCACGAAGCCGGTCTACAATCTTCCCAAATGGTGTGAGCCAGACTAATAGTGCGGAAGGGGCGAGGCTTGCCGTGACCATCGGACCCGAACCCACCGCCGTCGACACCGTCCTCGGCGAGGAACCGCTCACCCCGACCGGCCTGCCGGTCGCGGCGACCGGCGAGCCGATCCGGGGCCGGTCGCTGCACCAGATCGCGTGGTCACGACTCAAGCGCGATCACGCCGCCATGGCCGGCGGTGTCGTGGTGATCCTGCTCATCCTCATGGCGATCTTGGCGCCAGCCATCGTCGCCGTCCTCGGCCACCCGCCCAACGAGTTCCACCAGAACCTCATCAACCCGGAACTGCAGACGCCAATCGGTCGCTTTGGCGGCATGAGCCGCAGCTTCCTCTTTGGACTCGAGCCGGTCAACGGACGCGACCTGTTCAGCCGGATCGTCTACGGCTCACGGATCTCGCTGCTCATCGCCTTCCTGGCCACCATGCTCTCGGTGGTCATCGGCACCGTGCTCGGCATCGTCTCCGGGTACGTCGGTGGCTGGGTCGATGCGCTGATCAGCCGGACGATGGATGTCTTTCTCGCCTTCCCCCTGCTGCTCTTCGCGATCGCGCTCGCCGGCGTGGTGCCGGAGAGCGCGTTCGGGCTCAGCGGCGACTCGCTGCGGATCGGCTTGCTGATCTTCATCATCGGCTTCTTCGGTTGGCCCTACATTGGTCGCATCGTGCGCGGCCAGACACTGTCACTGCGCGAACGCGAGTTCGTCGACGCGGTACGCGGGCTGGGTGCGCGGGGCCCGTACATCATCTTCCGCGAGGTGCTGCCGAACCTGGCCGCGCCGATCCTGGTCTACGCGACCCTGCTGATCCCGACGAACATCCTCTTCGAGGCCGCCCTCTCG
>JBLNGJ010000019.1:0-18530 GCA_050264675.1 Micromonosporaceae bacterium | reverse complement strand
GGTGGAGCTTGGCCGCGCGCTCGGGGCGAAGCTGCGCGACCTGGTCCGCCACGACGCCGACCGGGCCCGGGCCGATCTCGCCGGCAGCGGGCTCGACGCCTGGGCCGTCGCCAACCTGCTCTCCTATGTGGACGAGCAGCGCGCGGCCACCCGCCACCTGCCCGATGACCGGACCGTGGTCGTCGAGCGGTTCCGGGACGAGCTCGGTGACTGGCGGCTGACCGTCCACTGTGTTCTTGGTGCCAAGGTCAACGGTGCCTGGGCGCTGGCCATCGGCCGGCGCATAACCGAGCGGTTCGGCGTGGACGCACAGGTGCTGCCGAGCGACGACGGCATTGTCGTGCGGCTGCCCGACACGGTTGACGCGACCGGCCTGGACGCGGCGCCCGGCGCCGACCTGGTGACCTTCGAGCCCGACGAGGTCGCCACCCTGGTCGAGGAGTCGGTCGGCACGTCCGCCATGTTCGCCGCCCGGTTCCGCGAGTGCGCGGCCCGCGCCCTGCTGCTGCCCCGCCGCGACCCCCGCCGGCGGCAGCCGCTCTGGCAGCAGCGGCAGCGGGCGGCCCAGCTGCTCGATGTGGCCCGCGAGTTCGCCGACTTTCCAATCACCCTGGAGGCGGCGCGCGAGTGCCTGCAGGACGTGCTCGACGTGCCGGCGCTTGTCGGGGTCATGCGTGACCTGGCCAGCCGGCGGGTCCGGTTGGTCGAAGTGGAGACGCAGCGACCCTCGCCGTTTGCGCGTTCACTGCTCTTCGGCTATGTCGGGGCGTTCCTCTACGGGGGCGATGCGCCGCTGGCCGAACGCCGGGCCGCTGCGCTGGCCCTGGACTCGACCCTGCTGGCCGAGCTACTCGGCCGGGTGGAGCTGCGCGAGCTGCTCGACCCGGGCGTGCTGGCCGAGACGCAGCTGCGGCTGCAGTGGCTGGACGGCAGCCGGGCGCTGCGTGACGCCGAGGACGCGGTCGAGCTGCTGCGCGTCCTCGGTGACCTCTCCACCGACGAGTGCGTGGCCCGCGGGGCGAGGCCGGAGTGGCTCGAGGAGCTGGAGCGGGCGCGGCGGGTGGTGCCGCTGCGGGTGGCCGGACAGGCGCGCTGGATCGTGGCCGAGGACGCCGGACGTTACCGCGACGCGTTGGGCGCGGCCCTGCCGGTCGGGCTCGCGCAGGCCTACCTGGAACCGGTCGGCGATCCCCTGGGCGATCTGGTCACCCGGTACGCCAGGACCCGCACGCCGTTCCCGGCGGCGGCCGCGGCGGCCCGGTTCGGCCTCGGCGTCTTCGTGGTCGAGCAGGCGCTCAAACGACTCGCCGCGCGCGGGCGGGTCGTCGCCGGCGAGTTCACCCCGGGGGCGGCCGGCTCCGAGTGGTGCGACGCCGAGGTGCTGCGCCTGCTGCGGCGGCGCTCCCTCGCCGCGCTGCGCCGGGAGATCGAGCCGGTGCCGCCGGCCACCCTGGCCCGGTTCCTGCCCCGGTGGCAGCACGTCGGGTCGTCGTCGCGGGGCGTGGAGGCGGTCGCGGCCGCGTTGGAGCAGTTGCAGGGCGTACCCGTGCCCGCCTCGGCCTGGGAGCGGCTCGTGCTGCCGGCCCGGGTCCGTGACTACTCCACCGCCGACCTGGACGAGCTCTGCACCGCCGGCGAGGTCATCTGGTGCGGAGCCGGCTCGATCCCCGGCGGCGACGGGTGGATCACGTTCGCCTGGGCCGACGCCGCCCCGCTGCTGCTACCGCCGACCGATCCGGACTTCGCGGGCGGTCCGGTGCACCAGGCGGTGCTGGGCGCCCTCGACGGTGGGCAGGCCCTGTTCTTCCGGCAGTTCGCCGACGTCGGGTCGGCGGTCGAGGCCGCAACCCCGGAGGCGGACGTGCTCGCCGCGCTATGGGATCTGGTCTGGGCCGGCCTGGTCGCCAACGACACGCTGGCACCGGTACGCGCACTGCTCGCCGGCGGCGGGGCGCACCGATCCCGCCCGTCCGCGCCCCGCTCGCGCTACCGCAACCCCGGCCGGCTGCCGGCGAGCCGGCTCAGCCGGGCCGCGCTCGCGGCCGGGCGCAGCGGCCCACCCACCGCCGCGGGTCGGTGGTACCGCCTGCCCGAGCGCGATCTCAACCCGACCCGGCGTTCGGCCGCACTCGCCGATGCCCTGCTGGAACGCCATGGCGTGGTGACCCGGGGCGCGGTCGCGGCTGAAGGGCCCACCGGCGGATTCGCCGCGGTCTATCCGGTGTTGGCCGCGCTGGAGGAGCGGGGCGTCGCCCGTCGCGGCTACTTCGTCGAGCACCTGGGCGCGGCCCAGTTCGCCGTGCCCGGTGCGGTCGACCGGCTGCGGGCGCTGACGGAGTCGACCGAGGGTGCCGGGGCGCTCGTGCTCGCCGCGACCGACCCCGCCAACCCGTACGGGGCTGCCCTGCCCTGGCCCGAACGGGTCATTGACGAGACCGCACCGGGCGCCGGGCATCGACCCGGCCGCAAGGCCGGCGCGCTCGTCGTCACGGTCGCCGGCGAGCTTGCGCTCTACGTGGAACGGGGCGGCCGGACTCTGCTCTCCTTCGCCGACGACCCGGCCGTGCTCGCGGCCGCCGCCCGGGCGCTGAGCCAGGCTGTCCACAGTGGAGCATTGGGCGCGCTCTCGGTAGAGCGGGCCGACGGCGAGGCCATCCTCACCTCTCCCCTGCGCGACGCCCTGACCGAAGCCGGGTTCCGGGCCACGCCCCGCGGGCTGCGGCTGCGCGCCTGAACTCAGGCCGTCCGGGCCAAGGAGACCGATAACTGATCGATACCGACGCCCTCGATCCGGCATACCTGGCTGAGGCCGCCCTCGAGCAGATCCCAGGCCAGGATGAGAGCAGCACCGATGACCACGCCGCCGTTTCGGGTCACCTGGCTGCGGACGGCCAGGAGGACCGTGTCGGCGTCCAGCCAGCCCAGCACCGTGCAACAGTTCGGCGGTTGGTCATCGGGCCCGCTCGTGCCGAGCACGAGAAACCGCCGCACGGTGCCGTCCGCGTCGATCACGACAGCCGCGCTCGCCGGCTCGGTCGGGGCCGCGACCAGCTCGGCCGCCACCCGGTCACCCGGTCCCAGTCCCCAATCCGGGCCGGCCCAACCGGGACCGGCCCAATGCGGGCTGGTCAGCGCCGTGTTGACCGCCGCGCTGGAGGTCGACGACCCAGCCCAGGTCAGCATGGTGGGCGCGCCCGCTTCCTCGTGCAGCTCACGCACCGGTGCGGCCCGGTCGTCCGCCGCGACGAGATCGAAGCCGTGCCAAGGCACAGGTGTGATCTTGTCGCTGGCTGGGTCGACGACCACGGTCGCGCCGGCCTGCGCCACCGCGATCCGATCGCCGAGCCACACCACGTACTCGTTGAAGCCCGGCAGTGCGATGGTGTGCCAGGTACCCGCGACGAGGTCCACCACGATCAGGCCGTCGGGCTGCGGGAACGCGGCCCGGGTCCCGTCCGGAGACAGCGTGCCCGCCCCCACGGCGGAGCGCTGGTTGCCATCCGCGTCGACCGCGGGCCGGAGCTCCAGGCCGTCGATAACGCGCAGGCGACCTTCGTCGCCGACCACGACCACCTGGTTCGCCGGGCCCGTGCCGGCGCTCAGCCCGACGAGCGCCAGGGCCCGCCTCACCGGGTGGGTCGAGAGTGCCACCTGGGAGCCGCCCGTGAGCGAGATGACCCCCGGCACCCCCGCCTCCCGCCCGGGCAGGAGAAACTCACTGCCGGGTCGCGGCAGCCGCGGCGCCCCCGGCAGGAAGGGTGTGGCCCTAGGGGTCGCGCTCGACGGTGCGCCCGTTGGCGGTCCGTTCGCCGGCGGGGGCCGGCGAACCGTGACGATCGCCAGCACGAACACCGCCCCGATGACGACCAAGCCGCCGCCGCGCCCCACTGGGGAGCGGACGACCGGACTCATCGGCATGGCATAGCAGGTTAACAAGACACCCGGCCGACCCACCGGCCCGTCGGGTACTACTCCCCAAGGTCCGACTGTGGACGGGATCGTCGATTCCGCCACGGCCAACGACCGTGACCGCGAGCATGTCAGGTAGACGGATTCCGGACCAGGAGGGGGCACCCGTGGCGGACATCGCGGAAGAGTTCTTCACCCGACTGGGCCAGCGCAGCCCTGAACCGCTGCTGCGCCGGGCGACGGGCACGATCAGGTTCGATCTGGACAACGGTGACGGCACGCAACGGTGGTTCGTCGCCATGGCCAAGGGCGAGGTCACCGTGGCTCGCCGAGGCACCAAGGCCGACAGCGTCCTGCACGCCGACAAGGCCATCTTCGAGCGGGTGCTCACCGGCGAACTCAACGCCATGGCCGCCGCGCTTCGCGGCGCTGTGCGCATCGAGGGCGATCCCGAGCTCTTCGTCCTGTTCCAGCGCGTGCTCCCGGGGGGAACCCGATGACCGACACCATGGTCAAGATTCTGGACGGCAACACGTTCGTGGTCAGCGATACCCGGGGCGACATCGAGGCCTCGGCCACCGATCCGACGGGCCTGTTCTCGTTCGACACCCGGTTCCTGTCGCGCTGGGTGCTCACGGTCAACGGCGAGAAGCTCAACGCGCTCTCCACCGACGACCTGCAGTACTTCGAGTGCCGCTTCTTCCTCGTGCCCGGCACCGGCACCGTCTACGTCGACGCCACGCTCTCGGTGATCCGCCAGCGGGCGGTGGGCGACGGCTTCCACGAAGAGATCACCATCCTCAACCACGCCGAGAAAGCAGTCGACCTGGTCGTGCGCATCGACGCGGGTTGCGACTTCGCCGACCTGTTCGAGGTGAAGGACGCGCTGGCCAAGCGCGGCAAGTACTACACCCGGATCGAGGCCGACCATCTGCTGCTCGGCTACGAGCGCGAGTCGTACCGCCGGGAGACCGCGATCTGGTCCACCCAACCGGCCCGGGTGGACGAGAACGGCCTCACGTTCGCGCTGCATATCGACGGCCACGGGTCATGGGCGACCGAGCTCAACGTCGTGACCTCGCTGATCGGTTGGACGCGGCTGACCCAGCCCAAGTACGGCCACGGCGGCCATCAGGCCCGGCCCAACATGGAGCGCAGCCTGCAGCGGTGGCTCGACGACGCACCGAACCTCGGCTGCGACTCGGACTCGCTGCGGCGCACCTATCAACGAAGCCTGGTGGATCTGGCCGCGCTACGCTTCGCCCCGCCGGTCGCCGGCGGGCACAGCCTGCCCGCGGCCGGCCTGCCGTGGTTCATGACGATGTTCGGCCGGGACAGCATCCTGACCAGCCTTCAGGCTTTACCATTCGCACCCGACCTCGCCGCCGCCACCCTGCGCGCGCTCGCCGACTGGCAGGGCGTGCGGGTGGACGACTTCCGCGACGAGGATCCCGGCCGCATCGTGCACGAGTTGCGCTACGGCGAACTGACCGCGTTCGAGGAACGGCCCCACTCGCCCTACTACGGCAACGCCGACGCCACCCAGCTCTTCGTGGTGCTGCTCGACGAGTACGAGCAGTGGACCGGCGACACCAAACTGGTGCGGGAGCTGGAGCTCGAGGCCCGGGCGGCGCTGCGCTGGATCGACGATTACGCCGACCTGACCGGCACCGGGTACGTCTCCTACCAGCGTCGCCAGGAGACCGGCCTGGAGAACCAGTGCTGGAAGGACTCGTGGGACTCCATCTCCTACCACGATGGACGGTTGCCGGGCTTCCCGCGGGCTACCTGCGAGCTGCAGGGGTATGCCTACGACGCCAAGGTGCGCGGCGCCCGGCTGGCCCGCCTCATCTGGAAGGACGTCGACTACGCCGAACAGCTCGAGCGGTCGGCGGCCGACCTCAAGCGCCGGTTCAACCGCGACTTCTGGGTCGCCGACCGGGAGTTCTACGCCCTTGCCCTCGACGCCGACGGCGCCCAGGTCGATGCCCTCTCCTCGAACATCGGCCACCTGCTGTGGAGTGGCATCGTCGACCGGTCGAAGGCGAAGGCGGTCGTCAACCACCTGCTCGGTCCGCGCCTGTGGTCGGGTTGGGGCGTGCGCACGCTTGCGGAAGGCGACGAGCGGTACAACCCCATCGGCTACCACGTGGGCACGGTGTGGCCGTTCGACAACTCCTTCATCGCGTGGGGGCTGCGGCGCTACGGGTTCAAGGACGAGGCCGCCCTGATCGCGGCCGGCATCCTCGACGCCGCCGGATACTTCGACGGGCGGCTGCCGGAGGCGTTCGGAGGCTACGAGCGCTCGGTGACCCAATACCCGGTGCAGTACCCGACCGCGTGCAGCCCGCAGGCGTGGTCGACCGGAGCGCCACTGCTGTTGCTGCGTACCATGCTCGGCCTGCAGCCGGTCGGCGAGCATCTCGTCGTCGACCCGGCCCTGCCGGTGGGCATCGGGCACATCGAGCTGCTCGACATCCCCGGCCGGTGGGGTCACGTCGATGCGTTCGCGCGCAGCCGGGTCGAGGTCGGAACGAAACGGCGGCGTCGGACGGGCTCGTGAGGCCGACTCGCCCACCGCACGACCTGCCGGCCGAGTTCGGGCTGGCCGACCCGGCCACCGCGGCCGCGGCCCAACCGGGCGGCCCGGTGCCCACCTCGCCGGAGCTCGTCGCCGACTCGGTCATCTCCCGGCCGCTGGCCGAACGCATGGAGCGGGCGGCCGGGGAGAGCATCGGCATCGTGGTGGAGCTGCGCAGCGCCCACCCGGACGGCCTGCCCGGCGCACAGGCCCACGCCCAGGAGCTGATCGGTCGCATCGCCGGCGCGGCCGCGCCAACCTGGGTGGTCGGGACGTACCTGACCACCGCGCTGACGGCCGACCAGATCCGCGCCCTCGTGCAGGCCGACTCGGCCAACGCCACCGGATCGTCGACCGCGCCCGGAGCCGGACCGGCGCCGCGCTGGGCGATCCATCGGATCTGGCCGAACTTCGAGATCCGGGCGCTGATCCACCGCAGCGTGGTGACCACCAAATGCGAGGCCGCGCACCGGGCGTTCAACGCCGAGGGCAAAGACATCACCTGGGCCGTGCTCGACTCCGGCATCGACGCCAGCCACCCGCACTTCGCCCACCACGGCAACCTCGACCTGCCCGACGGCGTCGTCCATCGCAGCTTCCTGCCCGGAGCCACCGACGAGCAGGCCACTGTGGACGATGCCGGCCACGGCACCCACGTGGCCGGCATCCTCGCCGGCGAGCAGGCGCTCGCCGACGACGACGCGCCCCTCGTCGGCGCCACGTGGTATCAGGACGACCGGGGTGACACCCGGGTGGAGCGGTTGGAGCTGCGCACGATCCGGGGCATGGCCCCGCGATGCCGGCTGGTCTCCTGCAAGGTGCTGCGCGACGACGGGTCGGGCGACATCGCGGCCGTGCTCGCCGCCCTGCAGTACATCCAGGACCTCAACAACGACGGGCGTGACCTGCGCGTGCACGGCGTCAACCTCTCGGTCGGCTACCCGTTCGACCCGAGCTGGTTCTCGGCCGGACTCACCCCGGTCTGCCGGGAGGTCGACCGCCTCGTGCGCAGCGGGGTGCTCGTGGTCGCGGCGGCCGGCAACACCGGCTACGGCTTCGCCCAGGAGGGCGGCGGGCAACGGATCCGGCTCGGTCTGGATCTGACCATCAACGATCCGGGCAACGCCGACCTGGCCATCACCGTCGGCTCGACCTCGGCCCGACCCCACCTCTCCGGCATCTCGTACTTCTCCTCCAAAGGGCCCACCGGGGACGGTCGCCTCAAGCCTGACCTGGTCGCGCCGGGCGAGCGGGTGGTCAGCGCCGGCGCCGGCGCACTGCTCACCAAGGCCCGGCAGGCAGTGCCCGAGGCGAGCTATGTGGAGAACTCCGGCACCTCGATGGCGGCGCCCCACGTCTCCGGGGCCGCCGCCGCGTTCCTCTCGGTGCACCGGGAGTACCTCGGCCGCCCGGAGGAGGTCAAACGCATCCTGCTCGGCTCGGCGACCGACCTCGGTCGCTCCCGCGAGTTTCAAGGCACCGGGCTCATCGACGTCATGCGGGCGATCCAGTCGGTGTGAGCTGCGGCGCCGGCAGAGAGAAGGCAGCCATGAAATTTCCTTACGCCGAGGTCGAGTTCACCACCACCGGCGCGCCGCACGACCTGGCCCAGCGCGACGCTGCGGTGGCCGCGGTCAACGAGGCCGGCGCCACCGACGTGGTGCTGCTCGCGCACGGGTGGAACAACGACATGGCCGCAGCGCGCGGCCTCTATCAGCGCCTCACCGACCAAGTGGCAGCGGTGACGGCCCGGGCCGACGCCGGCGACCGTCGGGTGGCCGTGATCGGGCTGCTCTGGCCGGCTAAGCAGTGGGCCGACGAGGACCTGATCGCCGGCGGCGGGGTCGGGTTGGGCGACGACGAGGCGGCCTTGCACACGGCGCTCGTCGACGCCATCGACGATCCAGTGGTCGCCGACCGGTTGCAGGCGCTCGTGCCCGCCCTGGACGCGTCGGCCACCGCCCGACGGGAGTTCCTCGACCTGTTGCGCAGTCAGCTGCCGGCGCCGCCGCCGGGCGACGAGGACCCGCCGCCGAGCGCGCTCGTCGCCGGCGACGCCGAGCATGTTTTTGATGTCGCCAACGCGCCCGAGACCAACCCGAACGCGCCCGAACGGCCCGGTGGTGCCGCGGAACTCGCGGGCGCGGCCGGGTTCAGCCTCGGCGGCTTCCTACGTGCCGCGCGCAACCTGCTCAACACGACGACCTACTACACGATGAAGGAACGGGCCGGCAACGTGGGCGCCAACGGCGCCGCCGACCTGCTGCGGACGCTCGCCGACCGGGCCCAGCCGACCCGACGGCACCTGGTCGGGCACTCCTTCGGGGCCAGGGTGGTCGCGGCCGCCTCGGCCCAGCAGGCCACCGCGCACTCGATGATGTTGCTCCAGGGGGCGTTCAGCCATCACGGCTTTGCCGCCGACTACGACGGGCAGGGCCACGACGGGCTGTTCCGGCACACCCTGACCGGGCCCCAGCTGACCGGACCGCTGCTGGTCACCCACACCGCCAACGACCGGGCGGTCGGCCTCGCCTATGCGATCGCCTCCCGGCTGGCCGGCCAGCAGGCGGCCGGCATCGGCGGCCCGGACGACCGCTACGGCGGCATCGGGCGCAACGGAGCCCTGCGTACGCCGGAAGCCGATCCACCGGACGGGCAGCTGCTGGAGGTCGGCGGCGACTACCAGTTCGCCCCGGGCCGGGTCTACAACCTCAACGCCGACGCCTTCATCGCCGACCACGGCGCGGTCACCGGGCCGCAGGTCGCCTACGCCCTCGTCCGAGGCATGGTGAGCTGACCTCTGCCCGCACCGTCCGCCGGCCGGCGGACACTGGGCGCCCGGACGAAGCAGGGGCACCGTGTTATACCGGAAACGTTAATACGGTGCCCCTCCTTGCAGTCGATCTTCCTACTTGCGCCGGCCGTCCAGAAGCGAGCAAGCTTTCACCATGGCACCCTTCGCACGGCTGAACGCGGTGGTGCTCGACTGCCCCGATCCGCGTAAGCTGGCCGCGTTCTACGGCGAGCTCACCGGCTGGCAGGTGGAGTACGACGAGCCGGAGTGGGTCACCCTCAACACCGCAGCGGGGTTGCGCGTCTGCTTTCAGGAGGCGCCCGACCATACGCCGCCGACCTGGCCGGACCCCACCATGCCGCAACAGCTGCATCTCGACCTCGCGGTGGAGGACCTCGACGACGCCGAGCAGCGTGTGCTCGAGCTCGGCGCGACCCGGACCGAACACCAGCCCGGCGAGACCTGGCGCATCTTCCTCGATCCGGCCGGGCACCCGTTCTGCCTCTACGAAGAGGCATAGATGGCCCGCTCACCCCTGCTCACCCGGTTGCTCAGCCCGGCCGGGTTCGGGCTGGTGCTGATGTTGCTCCTGCTGCCGTTCCTCGCCGTCGCCTGCGACGTCACCACCCCGGATGAGCGGCTCAGCTTCAGCGCCACGTTCACCGGCTGGGACCTGGTGGTCGGCGGCTCGCCGACCGTGCGCAGCACGGTCGAGGACGAACGGCTCACCGAGGCCGGCGAACCGATCGACGCTGAGCCGTTCGCCATCGCCACGGTCGTGGTCCTGGTTGCCGGGGCGGCGGCCGCGCTGCTGCGCTCGCCGCTGGCCCGGATCACCGCGGGCGCCGGTACCGGTGTGCTCGGCGCCGCGCTGCTCTTCGCGACCGAGGTCCAGGCCCGCTCGACGGTGCAGGACCTGGTCCGGACCCAACTCGGCGACCTCGGCCCGGGCCTGAGCCCGGCCGACCTGGTACGGACCCGGTACGGCTTCTGGCTGGCCCTGCTCGCCGTGCTCGGGGTCGCCCTGGGCAACGCGATCGCGCTGAGCCGGGCGTTACGCCCGGTGGACGAGCTCTCCGACGCACCGCCACCGGCCGGTCTTTCCCTCTTGGACGACGAACCCCAGCAATGAGGGTGAGGGCGGCGACGCCGGCCGACGCCGAGGCGGTCGCGGCGATCCACGAGGTCGCCTGGGGCGGACCGCTGGTCGCCGGGCACGGCACCCTGTTCGACCTCACCACGCTGCCGACCCTCGTCGCGCTCGATGCGGCCGACCGGATCGTGGGTGCGCTGGCGTTTCGTCTCGACGCTGATGGGCTGGAGGTGGTGAGCATCGCCGCCCACCCCGCCCGCACCGGCGCCGGCACCGCCCTGCTCGCCGCCGCAGCCGAGCAGGCCCGCCGTCAGCGCCAACGGTTGTGGCTCGTGACGACGAACGACAACCTGGACGCGCTGCGTTTCTACCAGCGCCGGGGCCTGCGCATCGTCCGTGTCGACCCGGGCGCGGTCGACCGGGCCCGCCAACTCAAGCCCGGCATCCCGCTGATCGGCGCGTACGGCATCCCGATCCACGACGAGCTGCACCTTGAGCTGCACCCTCAGATCGAGCCGGGGTCGCGCGCGGCCGGCCCGAGGTGACATTCTGCTGATCCGTGAGCACCCGTAACCCGTACGTGGACTGGCTGCGTGCCATCAGCCTCATCGTGGTCGTGCTGTGGCATTGGGCGTTCACGATCCTCGAGTGGCGGGCCGACGGTCCACACGCGACCAGCCCGCTGCGGTTCATGCAGGGTTTCTGGCTGCTCACCTGGTTGTTTCAGGTGATGCCGCTCTTCTTCTACGTCGGCGGCTACGTGCACCTGCGCTCGTGGGAACGGGCCCAGGCCAAGGGCGTGGGCCTCGCGTCGTTCGTGCTGCGCCGCCTGCGTCAGCTGGCCGGGCCCGGCGCGGCGCTGCTGGTGACCTGGGTCGCCCTGGGTGCGTTCGTCACCGCGTACTTCGACCTCACCGGGGTCGGCCGTGTGGTCAAGCTGGTCGTGAGCCCGCTGTGGTTCCTCGGGGTCTACCTGATGCTGATCGCGCTGCTGCCGGTGGCGCTCTGGTTGCACCGCCGCTACGGCGTGCTGGTCCTGGTCTGGCTGGCCGGCGCGGCGATGTGCGTTGACGTGGCCCGGTTCCATTACCACGTGGAGGGCGCCGGCTGGGTGAACATGGTGGTCGTGTGGGCCCTGGCCCACCAGGCCGGCTTCTTCTACGACGACGTGGTTCGGGCCCCCGCCCGGATCGACTTCGCGCTGCTGTGGGGTGGGCTCTTCGGGCTGGTGGGGCTGGTCTTCTCGGGGCTCTATCCGGGCTCGATGGTGGGCGTGCCCGGGGAACGCTTCTCGAACATGGCACCGCCCACGTTCGTCATGGTGGCGCTGCTGCTCTTCCAGATCGGCGTGGTGGAGGTGCTGCGTCCCGGCATGCTGCAGCGGCTGGCTCGGCCGCGCTGGCAGCGGGTCAACGACGTCATCAACCGGTTCGCGCTGCCGCTGTTCCTGTTCCATACCACCGGTATGGCGATCGCACTGTTTCTGTTGTGGACGCTCAACCTCTACCGTCCCGCCAGCCGGACCGCGCCGGACCTCGCCTGGTGGCTTTCGCGTCCGTTGGCGATCGTGGCGCCCCTGCTGTGCACACTGCCGGTGATATACCTCTTTGGACGCCGCCGGGTGCGGACGCCGCGCCCGGAAGAAGCCGGAGCGCCGGCCGGCAGCTAACCTGGCCGCCATGGCGGGCTACGGCTGGATCAGCCTCACCACCGACTATGGCCTCACCGACGGCTTCGTCGCCGCCTGCCACGGGGTCATCGCCCGCATCGCAGCACCGGTTCGGGTCATCGACGTGACCCACCTGGTGCCCCCCGGCGAGGTGGCCCGGGGGGCGAGCGTGCTCGCCCAGGCGGTGCCGCACCTGCCGCTGGCCGTGCACGTCGCGGTGGTCGACCCGGGTGTGGGTACCGCCCGGCGGGGCATCGGCGTCGAGACGCCCCACGGCCTGCTGGTCGGGCCGGACAACGGCCTGCTCCCGGACGCGGCCACCGCACTGGGCGGCATCGTGCGCGCGGTCGAGCTGATGAACCCGACCTGGTTGGCCGAGCGGGTCTCGCCGACCTTCCACGGCCGCGACATCTTCGCGCCGGTCGCGGCCCGGCTGGCCCTCGGCGCCGACCTGGGCCAGGCCGGCCGGGCGCTCGATCCGGCGTCGCTGGTCCGGTTGCCCGATCCGGTGGTGGTACTGGGTGACGGGTTCGTCGAGGCCGAGGTGCTCACCGTGGACCACTTCGGCAACGTGCAGCTCGCCGCGCCGGCCGCGGGCCTAGCCAGGCTGGCCGGTCCGGTCGGGCTCGCCCGCGAGCTGCGCATCGGCGGCATCCGGGCGGTCGTCGGCACCACGTTCGCCGACGCCCCGGCGGGCGGACTTGTCGTCTACATCGACTCGGCCGGGCGGATGGCCGTCGCGGTCAACGGCGGGCGCGCCGCCACCGCGCTCGCCGTCGGCCCGGGTGATGTGCTCCGGCTTGAACGATCATGACCGGCCCACCCTGCGATCGGTCGGGCGTGATCTTCCTATATTTCGATTTATCGCTACCATGACTCCAGGCGCGGAGCCTCGCTCACCCGGGGCCGGCTCCGCAATCGTCTGGAGGGCTGGATGACACATCACCTGAGCCGACGCCTCATGGTTGTCGCCGCCGCGGCGGGACTCGTCGCCGCGGCCGCGGGCTCACCCGCGTACGCCGCCCCGTCGGCCGCTTCGTCGACCGATGGGCTCAGCGTCATCGCCGTACGCCACTCCCTGCTCGGTACGCACACCTGGTACCAGCAGACCTACCGCGGCCTGCCGGTGCTCGGCGGGTTCTACGCCACCCACACCGACACGCGTACCGGCGCGGTCCGGGTGCAGGACGGCCGGCTCAGCGTCACCGGCAGCCCCGGCATCCAGGCGACCTTCGCCCGGGACCGGGCCCAGTCCGCCACCGCCGGCCGCCTGGGTGGCCAGCTCGTCCGGTCTGAGCTCGTCATCGCACCGGGGGCGCCCGCCAAGCTCGCCTGGCTGGTGTTGACCGAGACCGCCCGCGGCCCGGTGCAGACCGTGCTCGACGCGGCCACCGGAACGGCGCTGAGTGAGAAGTACGACGTCAAGGACGTCAACGGCTCCGGCACGGTGTTCAACCCCAATGCGGTGGTGACCCTGCAAAACGAGTCGTTGACCGACAGCAACAACCAGAACCTGGCCGTATTCGGCCCGGCATACCAGACGGTCACGCTGACGCAGCTCAACAGCGGCGTCAACACCCTGGTGGGCACGTACGCGAACAACGTCAGCAAGAAGCCGGTCACCTCGAGCACCCGCACTTACGCCTACGACCGTTCGCAGGTCGGCTTCGAGCAGGTGATGGGGTATTACCACATCACCGTGGCGCAGGAGTACATCCACTCGCTGGGGTTCACCAACGTGAACAACGAGTCGCAGAACTACCGGACCACCGGCCTGACCGCGGACAACTCCTTCTACGAGCCGAGCCTCGACCGCATCACGTTCGGCACCGGCGGTGTCGATGACGCCGAGGACGCCGAGGTGATCTGGCACGAGTACGGGCACGCGATCCAGGACGACCAGGTGCCCGGCTTCGGCTCGGGCTCCCAGGCCGGTGCGATCGGCGAGGGCTTCGGCGACTACTGGGCGTTCACCATGTCAACCCCGGTGAGCGCCGACACGGCCACCACCCCGTGGGCCTGCATCGCCGACTGGGACTCGGTCTCCTACACCAGCGGCACGCCACACTGCCTGCGGCGGGTCGACGGCAGCAAGGTCTACCCGGGCGACCTCGTCGGTGAGGTGCACGACGACGGTGAGATCTGGTCGCGGGCGCTCTTCGACATCCACGGCGCGCTCGGCCGCAC
This sequence comes from Micromonosporaceae bacterium, assembly GCA_050264675.1. Taxonomy (GTDB): domain Bacteria; phylum Actinomycetota; class Actinomycetes; order Mycobacteriales; family Micromonosporaceae; genus JBLNGJ01. The sequence continues at coordinate 4,297 of JBLNGJ010000019.1, read as the reverse complement.
CAACGCCAACACCGTCATCCTGGAGGCGCAGTTCAACTTCGCCCCGAACACATCGATGCCTTCCGCGGCCAGCCAGATCGTGGCGACCGCTCAGGCCCTGTTCGGCACGACCGCCGCCAACGCCTGCACCACCGCGTTCCAGAACCGCGGCATCCTCTGACCGCAACCGCCGGGCGGGGCGACGCGCCGGGGCGAGGGATACCTCGCCGGGCGCGGCCCCGCCTGGCGGCCGGGTAGAGACGCCGCGAGGCGGGGCACAACCCACAAACGAGCCCCTACGCGCTCGGCCGTAGGGGCTGCTTGGCCGAATGTGCCCGGAACCTGGCCGTCGAGCCGGAGCTCCGAGACCCTTGCTTGGTTTCGCTCACAAGCTTCGCGACTGCCTGCTTGGTTTCGCTCGCAAGCTTCGCGAAACTTAGCAGCTATGACGGTGATGCGATGCGGCATGGTTCTGCCCGGCGGCACGCCCGAGGAGCAGCTCAACCTGGCCGTGTTGGCCGAGGAGTCCGGGTGGGACGGGGTCTTCATCTGGGAGGCGGCGTACGGGGTCGACGCGTGGACGCTGCTCGGGGCGATGGCCACGGCCACCAACCGGGTCTGGCTGGGCACGATGCTCACGCCCTTGCCGTGGCGGCGGCCGTGGAAGGTGGCGAGTCAGGCCGCCACGGTGGACCGGCTCTCCGGCGGGCGGGCCATCCTCGCCGTCGGCGTGGGCGCGGTCACCACTGAGCTGCCCGTCACCGACGAGCCGACCGACCTACGCGAGCGGGCCGAGCGCATGGACGAGGGTATCGACCTCATCCGCGCCCTCTGGGACGGCGCCGGAAGCCACCACGGCCGCCACTACCATTACGAGTCCACTCAGGACGATCTGGCCCAGGTGGTCAGCCCGGTCCAGACCCGCCTGCCGATCTGGGTGGTCGGGGTCTGGCCGCGGCCGCGGTCGATGCGCCGGGTGTTGCGTTGTGACGGCGTGGTGCCGCAGTACCAGCTGGACGGACGCAATGAGACCCCCGACGACGTTCGGGCGCTGCGGACCTGGCTGACCGCGCACGGCGCCCGGCCGGACCTCGACGTGGTGATCCAGGGCGAGACCCCGACCGACCACGTGGCCGCCGCCCACGACCAGGTACGGGCCTGGGCCGAGGCGGGTGGCACCTGGTGGCTGGAGACCCGCTGGGACCGGCCGCACCACACACCGGAACGGATGCAGGCGGTACGCGACCGGCTCACCGCCGGACCGCCGCGACCGTAGACGCGTCTCGCGTGGTGTCCCCGGTGCGGGACACCACGCGATCACGCTCAACTGGTCAGGAGGCCGGCTCCGGCGTCAGCTCCGAACTCGGGCTCGGCGCCGCCGTCGGCGTCTTGTCGGGGATACGCATGCCGATGCGCGCGCATACCGCCGAGAGAATGCCGACCGCGGCGGCTACCAGCCAGAACCCTTGGTGCATCTGGGTCCACAGCCAGACGCCGAGGATCGGGCCGATCGTGCTACCGAGACCGACCGTGCTCTGCATGACGCCGAAGTAGCGCCCGCGCAGCTCCGGCGGGGCCACCAGGCCGGGATACGCGAACGTCGTCGGTGCCCCGATAATCTCCGTGGCGGTCCAGATCAGCGTGCCGAGGATGAGGATAAACGGCACGATGGCGATCGCGTAAAGGCCGTAGCCGAGCGCGATCAGCCCGAAGCCGGCGATCGCGGTCAGCCGCAGCGGCCAGGTCTGCACGAACTTCGTCACGTACACCTCGAGCGCGACGACGAGGATCGCGTTGAGGGTGATGACGGCGCCGTACCACCACACGCTGAGCCCAGCGTCCACGATGGCCAGCGGCAGCGCGGCAGACATCTGAATGTAGACCATCATGACCAGGAAGACGGCGGCGAGGTAGAACGTGTAGCGCCAGTCGGTGAGCACGGCGCGGTAGCCGCCCCGGTCCTTGGCCGCCTTCTGGTGCTGCGCGCTCGGCGCGGCCCGCCGCGGCAGGTTCTGCCACGCGATCACGCCGTAGGCGACGGCAGCCAAGGCCTCGGCCCAGAAGAGCAGGTTGTAGTTGACGGAGACCAGCGCGACGCCGATCAGCGGCGCGGCCGTGCTGCCGATGTTCATGCAGAGCCGGTACATGGCAGTGACCATGACCAGCTGGCTCTGCGGAACCAGGTCGGTGAGCATGGCCTGAGCCGCCGGCCGGAAGATCAGACCGACCGCGGCCACCAACAACACAGCGAGGAGGATGAGTGGGTAGATCTCCAGGTACAGGATGGAGACCAGCAGGAAGGCCGAGCCACCCATGCTGATCAACGTGGCGGTGCGGGCGCTGAGCCGGTCGCTGAGGTAGCCGCCGGCGATCGTGCCGAGGATCGCGCCGGCGCCGTACATGCCCAGCGCCAGGCCAGCCTGGCTCTCGGAGAACCCGCGATGGGTGAGGAAGAGCACCAGGAAGATCTGCAGGAACCCGGCGAGCCGGCTGACGAAGACGCCGGCGAGGAGTGCCTTCGCCGCCAAGGGCGTCTGCCGGTACGTCGCCAGGACACCCAGGGGTTGCGAGGCTTCCGCCTCGGCCGGCGCGTCCCCGGTGCGTTCGTCTGCTGTGTCAGAGCTCATCGGTGATCCACCTTCTGTATGGCAACGGCCCGAACGTAGGCAACGACCCCACTCTGGTGCAACGGCCGTGCCAGCGGCCTGCCGAGGTCGACATAGATTACCTCGCATCATCGAATTGCGCACAAGACCGAATCACGGAATGCCGGGCTCAGTTGGCCGGGTTGGCCACGCATCGGGTGCGGTTGCAAGAGACGTCGTCATCTGCGTATCAAAGAGCCGCCGCCGGTGCCTCTACTGACATGAGCACGACGCGGAGCCAGAAGCCGCGTGGCGGTATGCGCTCACCGCCGTCGATGAGTCGACGGTTGCTTCGGTGTGCCACAACACGGCGGCAGATGCCCGCCGCAACGTCCCGGGACAGGAGATCTAAATCATGGTAGTCGAAGCGTCACAGGCTCTTGAGCGGCTGCCCGATGACTTCATGCAGCGACCGTACGAGATCCTGGAGCAGTATCGGGCCAAGGGCCGCGTCCACCACGTCATCTTCCCCCACGGTGCCGACGTCTGGCTGATCACCGGATACGACGACGTTCGCCAGCTACTCTCCGACCCGCGCGTCAGCAAGGACGGGCGGCGCATGAACGAGTTGTTCGCCATCCACACCGGCATGGAGATCCCGGAGGGCGAGTCGGTCAGCGTCGGCTTCGACGACGAGCTCTCCTGGCACATGCTCAACAGCGACCCGCCGCGGCACACCCGCCTGCGCGGCCTGGTGAGCAAGGCCTTCACGCTGCGCCGCATGGAAGCGTTCCGACCCCGCATCGAGCAGCTCGTCGAAGACATGCTGAACTCGATGGAGGGCAAGGACGAGGTCGACATGGTCGCCGACTACGCCCAGCCCTTGCCGATCATCATCATCTGTGACCTGCTCGGCATCCCGTTCGAAGATCGGGAGAAGTTCCAGCGCTGGGCCATCCAGCTCGTCGGCGCCGGCCAGGACCCGGAGGTGGTCGAGGCCGCATCGAAGAGCATGGTCGAGTACTCGGACATGATCATCGAACAGAAGACCATCAACCCGGGCGACGACATGATCAGTGCGCTGATCCAGGCCGGGGACGGCGGCGGCGACAAGCTCACGCACGAAGAGCTCAATGCGATGATCTTCCTCTTCATGATCGCTGGACACATCACCTCGCAGCACACGCTCTCCAACGGCATCCTCAGCCTGCTGACCCACCCCGACCAGTTCGAGAAGCTCAAGGCCGACCCCTCGATCACGCCGGCGGCGATCGACGAGCTGATGCGCTACGACGGTGGCGTGGGCGTGGCGACGTTCCGGTTCACCGCGGACGAGATCGCGATCGGCGACGTGGTGATCCCGGCTGGGCAGATCCTGGCCCTGTCCATCCAGGCCGCCCATCGGGACGACACCCGCTACCCCGATGCGAACGAGCTGAACCTCGACCGCCACCCGCTGGGTGTGCTCGGCTTCGGGCACGGCATCCACTTCTGCATCGGGCAGCCGTTGGCGAAGATCCAGACTGAGGTGGCCCTGACCAAGCTCATCCAGCGCTACCCCAACATGCGCCTGGCGGCCGACCCCGCGACCCTGGGTGGGGAGCCCAGCACCTTCCTGCGGGGCGTGCTCTCGAGGCGGGTGGTTGAAAACCCGAAGGACTGACACCACCTAACGCGCCACAGTGGGCGGCCAGGTTTCGGCGCAGCGGCCCACCGCCGTCTCCCGCAGCGCT
>JBLNGJ010000018.1:0-9676 GCA_050264675.1 Micromonosporaceae bacterium | reverse complement strand
GGCGCCCACGCGATCACCTTGGCCAGCATGGGGTCGTAGTGGGCGCTGACCACCGAGCCGTCGGCGACACCGCTGTCGGTCCGCACGCCGGTCGTCGCCCCGCCGCTCGTCGCCCCGCCGGTCGTCGCCCCGCCAGCGGGCGCGGTGAAGGCGTGGCCGAGGCCGTCGATGGCGAAGCGGTGCAGTGTGCCGGTGGACGGGCACCAGTCGTACGCCGGATCCTCGGCGTAGAGGCGCGCCTCGATCGCGTGGCCGCGCGGTTTGGGGGCCGCGGTGAACGGCAGCCGCTCGCCCTCGGCGACCAGCAGCTGCAGCCGCACCAGATCCAGGCCGAGCACACACTCGGTGACCGGGTGCTCGACCTGCAGCCGGGTGTTCATCTCCAGGAAGTAGAAGTGCCCGTCCGGCCCGAGCAGGAACTCCACCGTGCCGGCGCCGACGTAGCCGACCGTACGGGCGGCCGTGACCGCCGCCGCACACAGCCTCCGGCGAAGCGCGACCCCGACCGCGGGCGAGGGCGACTCTTCGATGATCTTCTGGTGCCGGCGCTGGATCGAGCACTCGCGTTCGCCAAGGGCGACCACCGTGCCGTGGTGGTCGGCGATGATCTGCACCTCGATGTGGCGGCCCGGTTCGACGAACCGTTCACAGAAGACGGTGTCATCGCCGAAGGCGGCCCGGGCCTCGCGCCGGGCCGCGGCCAGCGCGTCGGGCAGCTCGGCGGCGGACCGGACGATCCGCATGCCCCGACCGCCGCCCCCCGCCGAGGCCTTGACCAGCACCGGGAACTCGGGCGCCGCGTCTGTCCATGAGGGAAGGACCGGTACACCCGCCTCGGCGAGTAGGGCCTTCGCCTCCAGCTTGATGCCCATCGCCACGATCGCCTTCGGCGGCGGGCCGACCCAGGTCAGGCCGGCGTCGAGGACGGCCGCGGCGAACTCGGCGTTCTCGGCGAGAAAGCCGTAGCCGGGGTGCACCGCGTCGGCGTGGGTGCGCCGGGCCGCGTCGACGAGGAGGTCGGCGCGCAGGTAGGTCTGGGTCGGGGCGTCGCCGGGCAACCGCACCGCGGTGTCGGCCTCGCGTACGTGCGGCGCCCCGGCATCGGCGTCGGAGTGCACCGCCACGGTCTCGATGCCGGCCGCGCGGCAGGTGGCGAAGACCCGGCGGGCGATCTCGCCCCGGTTGGCCACGAGCAGTCGACGGATCATCGGCTACATCCGGAAGACGCCGTAGCTGGTGCGCCCGCTCTCGCCGGCCCGCCGCGGTGCCCGGGCGACCAGCCACAGGCACAGACCGAGGACGGCCCGGGTGTCGCGCGGGTCGATCACGCCGTCGTCGTAGACCCGGCCGGACATGGCCAAGGCCGCCGACTGCTCGTTGATCTGGTACTCGACCATCGCCCGCATCGACGCATCGGCCTCCTCATCGTAGGGCTCACCCTTGGCCTGCGCGGCCTGGCGAGCCACCAGCGACATCACGCCGGCCAGCTGCTGCGGACCCATCACCGCCGAGCGGGCGTTGGGCCAGGCGAACAGGAAGCGGGGCTCGAAGGCCCGGCCGCACATCCCGTAGTTGCCGGCGCCGTAGGAGGCGCCGATGTTCACCGTCAGATGCGGCACCCGGGAGTTGGCCACCGCGTTGATCATTAGCGCGCCATGTTTGATGATGCCGCCCTGCTCGTACTCGGATCCGACCATGTAGCCGGTCGTGTTCTGCAGGAAGAGCAACGGCACCCCGGCGGCGTCGGCGAGCTGGATGAACTGGGCCGCCTTCTGCGCCTCGGCCGAGAAGAGTACGCCGCGCGCGTTGGCGAGCACACCCAACGGGTACCCGTGCAGCCGCGCCCAGCCGGTCACCAGCGCGGTGCCGAAGCCGGGCTTGAACTCGTCGAACTCCGAACCGTCGACGATGCGGGCGAGCACCTCGCGGGGATCGAACGGCGCTCGCAGGTCGGCACTGGCCACGCCGAGCAGCTCCTCGGCGGGGTAGGCCGGCTCGGCGACCGTACCCGGGCCCGGGGCGGCCGCAGCGCCGGCTCGGGCGACGCGGGCGAGCACCTCGCGGGCGAGCCGGATCGCGTCCCGCTCGTCGGTCGCCACGTAGTCGGCCAGGCCCGACCGCGTGCCGTGCATCTGCGCGCCGCCGAGCGTCTCGTCGTCGACCACCTCCCCGGTGGCCATCCGCACCAGTGGTGGCCCGGCCAGAAAGACCTTCGCCCGATCCTGAACGAAGATCGTGTAGTCCGACATGCCCGGCACGTAGGCCCCGCCCGCGGTGGCGTTGCCGAAGACCACGGCGATGGTCGGGATGCCGGCGGCGGAGAACCGGGTCAGGTCGCGAAAGACCCGGCCGCCGGGCACGAAGATCTCGGCCTGGGTGGGCAGGTCGGCACCACCGGACTCGACCAGGTTGACCATCGGCAGCCGGTTCTCCCGGGCGATCTCACCGGCGCGTTGGGTCTTCTTCAACGTGTACGGGTTGACCGCGCCGCCGCGTACGGTGGGGTCATTCGCAATGATCATGCATGGCTCACCGGCGACCGGGCCGATGCCGGTGACCACGCCGGCTCCCACCGTGAACTCCGAGCCGTGCCCGGCCACCGGCATCAGTTCCAGGAACGGCGCGTCGGGGTCGACCAGCAGCTCGACGCGCTCCCGGGCGAGCAGCTTGCCGCGGGCGTGGTGCCGCTCGGTGTAGCGCGGACCGCCACCGGCGCACGCCGTCGCCAACGCCTGGTCGAGCTCGGCTAGGCGGTCGAGCATCGCGGTCCGGTTCTCCACATAGGAGGCGGCCGCCAGGTCGAGCGTGCTAACCAGCCGCGGCATCGACGACGTCCTTCGCGATGATCTCGTTCATGATCTCTGTGGTGCCGCCGCCGATGGCCATGATCCGGGCATCCCGGTAGTGCCGCTCGACCTCGCTGTCACGCAGGTATCCGGCCCCGCCGTGCAGCTGCACCGCCTCGTCGACCACGTGCGCGCACGCGGCCACCGCGGTGTTCTTCGCCATCGCCACCTCAGCCGCGGTGGGCTGGTCACCGGCGAGCACCCGCGCGGCGGTGTGCCACACGAAGGTGCGGGCGACCCGGGTGACGCGGGCCATCTCGGCGAGCCGGTGACGCACCAGCTGGCGCGTCGCGAGCGGTGCCCCGAACGTGTGTCGGGCGTGGCACCACTGCAGCGTGAGATCCAGGCACCGCTGGGCGGTGGCGCAGGCCTGCGCGGCCAGCGAGAGTCGCTCGCCGGCGAAGTGACGCATCAGTTGGGCGAACCCCGAACCCTCGGCGCCGACCAGGTTGGCCGCTGGCACCCGTACGTCGGTGAAGCCGAGCTCGGCCGTGTCGGAGCAGTGCCAGCCCAGCTTCTCCAGCACCCGGGTCACCGAGTAACCCGGGGCGGTGGCGTCGATGACCAGCAACGAGAGGCCGGACCGGCCGCGACCGCCGGTACGCACGGCCGCGGTGACGAAGTCGGCCCGCCGGCCGCTGGTGATGAACGTCTTGGCGCCGTTGACGATGAAGTGCCCACCCTCCCGGCGAGCCGTGGTGCGTAGGGCGGCCACGTCCGACCCGCCGTCGGGCTCGGTCACCGCGAGCGAACCGATCATCTCGCCGGCCAACGTCGGCCGGGCGTACCGGTCGATCAGCTCGCCATCACCGGCGGCGATGAGGTGGGGCAGGGCGATGCCGTGGGTGAAGAGCGCCGCGATCACACCGGACGAGCCACCGGCGAGGATGATCTCCTCGGTCACCGTGAGCGAGTCGAGCAGGTCGCCGCCACTGCCGCCGACCGACTCGGGGTAGCCGGCGCCGAGCAGGCCCACCTTCGCCGCGGCGGCGTGCAGGGTGCGGGGCACGTCGCCGCGCCGCTCCCACTCGGCCAGGTGCGGCACGATCTCGCGCTGGGTGAAGCGCCGGGTCAGCTCGCGCAGCCCGCGCCGATCCGCCGTCACGTCGCCGATCATCGGGCCTCCAGCACCGCGTCCGGGATCGGGACCACCCGGGCCCGCAACCATTCGCCCAGCGCCTTTGCCTGCGGGTCGAAGCGGGTGGACGCGGCGACGCCGTCGCCCAGCAGACCGTCGATGACGAAGTTGACTGCGCGTAGGTTCGGCAGCTCGTGGCGGGTGACCGGCCGGGCCGCACACTCCGGCAACAGCTGCTTGAGGCGCTCCACCGTGAGGAACTCGCGCAGCCACGCGTGGCCGACCGCGGTGCGCGCCCACACGCCGAGGTTGGCGTCGCCGCCCTTGTCGCCGGAGCGGGCGCCGACCACCCGACCCAGCGCCGTCGGCCACCCGGGGTCGCGGGGCGGCTCGACCGTGAGTTCCGGCGCCACCGGGGCGTCGGGTACGGGCGCCGTGGTGCGCTCCGGTGGGGCGGTGCGCTCCGGTGGCGGCACCGCCACCCGGGCCCCCGACGGCAGCACCGCCACCTGCTCGACCGCGTCCTGGGGAACGAGCTCGGACCGGAACACCCCGGCCGGGCGGGCGTCGCCGGGCGGCGTGGTGAGCGTGCACCCGGGGTAGGAGGCGAGGGCCAGCTCGACCGCGGCTCCGGAGAAACGGCGCCCGGCCCGCTCCGGGTCGGCATCGTGCACGTGCACCGAGAGCATCGCGCACGCCGCCTCCTCGGTGTCGGCGTCCGGATGGTCGGTGCGGGCCAGTCGCCAGGTCAGGCCGTCGGCGCCGATCGCCGCCTCGAGCTGCGCGCGTACCAGGGCCGCCTTCGCCTCGATGTCGAGACCACAGAGGACGAACGTCATCGCGTTGCGGTAGCCGGTCAGCTCGGCCAGGCCCACCTTCAGCGCCGGTGGCGGTGGTGAGCCGCGTACCCCGACCACCGCCACCCGGTCGGTGCCGTCCGAGCGCAGCTGGACGGTGTCGAGGTGGGCCACCACGTCCGGACCGAGGTAACCCGGGCTCGCGATCTCGTAGAGCAGTTGGGCGGTGACCGTCTCCGGCGTGACCGCGCCACCGGTGCCCGGATGCTTGGTGATCACCGACGAGCCGTCCGCGGCGATCTCGGCGATCGGGAACCCAGGGTGGCGGGCCCCGTCGGGCAGCTCGCTGAAGAACGCAAAGTTGCCGCCGGTGGCCTGGGCGCCGCACTCCAGGATGTGCCCGGCCACGGTGGCGCCGGCCAGCGCGTCCAGGTCATCGCGGGCCCAGCCGAAGTGGGCGATCGCCGGCCCGACCACGAGCGAGGCGTCGGTGACCCGGCCGGTCACCACGACGTCGGCGCCGCCGCGCAGGCACGCGGCGATGCCGAACGCGCCCAGGTACGCGTTGGCGCTCAGCGCCCCCGGCCGGTCGACCGCATCGCCCTCCACGTGTCCGATCTGGACGCTCAGGCCGAGCCGGTCGGCCAGGCGGCGCAAGGCATCGGCGAGCCCCGCCGGGTTGACCCCGCCGGCGTTGGTAACCAGGCGTACGCCGTGCTGCATGGCCAGGCCGAGGCAGTCCTCCATCTGGCGCAGGAACGTGCTGGCGAAGCCGGCGGCCGGATCCCGGCGGCGGTCCCGGGCCAGGATCAGCATGGTCAGCTCGGCGAGGTAGTCGCCGGTGAGCACATCCAGCGGGCCGTCGCTGAGCATCTCGCGCCACGCCGCGAACCGGTCGCCGTAGAAGCCCGACGCGTTGCCGACCCGCAGCACGTCCGGTCCGGGGCCCCCGGTTAGCAGGGGCACCGTCATATCCCGAGGCCGTTAATACGGTGCCCCTGCTTTCCCCCGGCCCCGTCCCCGACCTCGACCCCGGCCCCGGCCCCGGCCCCGGCCCCGGTCCCGGTCCCGGCCCCGGCCCCGGCTCGACCCGGGCCCGGCAGACCGGCGAAGCACTGCGCGATGTCGAGCCACTCGTCGGCCACTGGGCCGGTCGCGACGAGGGCGAGGTCGGACCGGTGGGCGCGTTGGGTGACCAGGCGGCAGAAGTCCAACGCCGGACCGCTGACCTGGTCGGCGGCGTCGTCCGGGCCGAACCGCCACACCTGCCCGTCGGGCCCGGACAGGCGCAGCCCCACCGGGGCGGTGGGCATGGGCCGCCCGTGCGCCAGGAAGCTCCATCCGAGCGTGCGGTGGCCCAGATGGGCGATGTGGCGCAGGCGAGCGGTCGGCTCGCGGGCGAGGTCGAGCGCGTCGGCGATGTCGCCGCCGTGCGCCCACGTCTCCATGATCCGGGCGGTCGCCATCGACACCGGCGACAGGGTTGTGCCGTACCAGGCGATCCGGGTGCCGGGCGGGACGACGGCGAGCGTGTCGGTCAGCGCTGCCCGGCCGGCCCGCCAGCGCGCGAGCAGCGGTGCGGGCGCGTCGAGGAAGCTCTCCGTCCCCTTGTCCACAAAGGAGTTCGGCGACTCGAGGGCGACGCTCAGGCTGGCGGTGAATGCGTCGGGGTCGGTGATCGCGAGCAGGCTGGCCTGGTCGGACCAGGCCAGGTGGGCGATCTGGTGGCCGATGGTCCAACCGGTGGCCGGGGTGGCCCGGGACCACTCCGACGCCGGCAGGTCGGCGACCATCCGGTCCACGTCGGCGGACTCGTCGCGGAGATCGGTGAGCACCTCGGAGATCTCTACCATGCGGTTTCTCCAAGCTCGCGAGAGGAATCAGGCAAAGTCGTCTCCCTGCAACTGGAGGATCAGCTGTCGCTTCCAACTGGCCAGCAGGCGGTCGCGGCGGCGGGTGTCATCACTGAGCAGGTTGGCCACGCCGAGGCCACGCAACAGGTCGAGCGTGGCCTGCACCGATGCGCGTACGCCCGGACGGGTCTCATCCGCGCCGAGCAGGTCGACCGCCAGGCGGTGCAGGTCGCGGCCGAGCTGGGCCTCCAGCGGGACGAGCGCCTCGCGCAGGTCCGGATCGGTGCGCGCGGCGACCCACACCTCGAGCGCGGCCACGAAGAGCGGCCCGGTGAACGCGATGGCGAGCAGGTCCACCACCCGGTCGACCCGCTCGGGCAACGACGCCGGGGGCAACGCACTCGCCTCGGCCCGGATCTCCTCGGCCCGCCGGTGGGCCAGGTGGGCCACCGCCGCGAGCACCAGGGCGGCCCGGGTCGGGTAGTGGTGCAGCTGCGCGCCGCGGGAGACGCCGGCCCGCTCGGCCACGCCGGTCGTCGTGGTGCCCGCCCAGCCCTGCTCGACCAGGCTGGCCACGGCCGCGTCGAGCAGGCGTTGCTGGGTCGCCCGGCTCCGGTCCTGCTGCGGCGTACGGGCCGCCGCGGGGCTGGCCATGCGCACCAGCCTCGCCGGTGTAAAACAAACAGTCAAGCCTGCTTTTCCGCTTGAGGGCGCGCCGCGGCGGGCGGATGTTTCTGGTCACGTCGCTCGTGGGCCGGGCGCCTCACACCGGGTTGCGCGCCCGCCACCTCGGCAAGATCGCGATTGGCGGCCTGGAAAGTCAAGTTTCACTCAGTTTCACTGCACTTTTTGTGCCGAGAATCGCGATCTCCGATGTGGGCCGCGGTTGGTTCGGGTGGATTGGATGGTGTTGGCCCGGCCGGCCGCGACGATCAGGCGTTCGGGCCGGTCAGATCGGGCCGGCCGCGGCGGATGAGGCGTTCGGGCCGGGTCAGATCGGGCCGGCCGCGGCGGATGAGGCGTGAGGTCAGACCCGGGCGCGGCGAGCCAGCCGCTCCGGGTCGAGAATGATCACGCTCTTGCCGTCCAGGCGGAGCCAGCCGCGCGAGGCGAAGTCGGCCAAGGCTTTGTTGACCGTCTCCCGGGAGGCGCCAACGAGCTGGGCGAGCTCCTCCTGGGTGAGGTCGTGGGTTACCCGCAGCACCCCGCCGTCCCGGCTGCCGAACTGCCCGGCCATCTGCAGCAGGTTCTTGGCCACCCGGCCGGGCACATCGGTGAAGATCAGGTCGGCCAGCGCATTGTTGGTGCGGCGCAACCGCCGGGCCAGCACGCGCAGCAGCTGCTCGGCGATCTCCGGCCGGTTGCTCAGCCACGGGCGCAGGGCCTGCTTGCGCAACCGGGCGAGTCGGGTGTCGACGACCGCGGTGGCCGTGGCGGTACGTGGGCCGGGGTCGAAGAGCGAGAGCTCACCGACCATGTCGGAGGGTCCCATGAGCGCGATGAGGTTCTGCCGGCCGTCCGTCGCCCGTCGGCCGATCTTGACCTTGCCGGAGAGCACGATGTAAAGGCTGTCGCCCGGTTCGCCCTCGCTGAAAACGACCTCACCCTTGCGGACGTCGATGAATTCCATCTCCTTGACGAGCACATCAGCCGCGTCCGGGTCGACGCCCTGGAAGATTCCGCTGCGGGCCAGTACCTCGTCCATCGTCCACCTTCTGTCAGCCGGGACGTCGCGCCGACCGGCAGGCAGCGCGAGCAGCCGGACTCCTCGCCAGTCTAGGCACGGGGCGTCCCGTCAGGGACACCGATGCCTACCCGGGGCGATTGCCCGGCCCTGTCCGGGTCGGCCGGCGGTAGGCTTCGGCGCCATGCCCGAGCCGCCATCGGCCCAGCCCACACTGACCGAGCGCATCGAGGACGGCCGCCGCCGGCCGATGCTCGTGTGGCGGCGGCCCGAACCGGTCCGGACGATCTCATGTGGACCGCTCGGCGGCGGGCTGGGTCTGCGGAGCTGGGTGATCAACGCAACGGTGGGCGCCTCGTACGCCCGCCTCGACCCGGCCGACCACCTGAGCCAGCTCGCCCGCGACCTCGACCTCACCGGCGACGGCGTTGGTCTGCTCACCGCGGTCGATGTGTCCCAGGCGGTCACCGCCGCCGACGGTGGCGTCACGGTCACCGCCACGGTCGGCCTCGGGCATCCGACCTGGGCCGCCGCGCCCGACGGCGACCTGCGCCAGCTCGCTCCGGGCACGGTGAACCTCGTCGCCTGGCTGCCCGTGTCGCTGACCGATGCCGGACTGGTCAACGCGGTCGCGACGGCGACCGAGGCCAAGGTGCAGGCGCTGGTCGAGGCCGGCATCGCGGCGACCGGCACCGCCAGCGACGCGCTGTGCATCGCCTGCCCGCCGGCTGGCGCCGGGTCGATCGATCCGGACGCGTGTTTCGCCGGCCCGCGCTCGCGGTGGGGAGCCCGGCTGGCCCGTGCGGTGCACGCGGCCGTGGCTGGCGGTGTGGTGGCCTGGACATCCGGCGGTACGCGGGGTTGACCGGCATCGGCTAGCCTCACCGGCAGGCAGTTGACCGAGCTGGTCATTCGCCGCCTTATGCCGCCCGTACCCCCATTGAGCCGGCCCCGCCCGCGCCCCGCGCCCTTGGACAGCGAACGTGACCCTTTACGGCTCCCCTCGTGACCCCGACGCTGAACCGCCGCCCCCGGCCGACCGGGACTGGGCCGCGCCGGAACCCTCAGCCGCCCCGACCGCGGCGGACGCGGTGCGGCCGCTCGGTGCCGGCGACACCGATCCCGGCGGCTCGGGCCTCCGCTTCGACGACCTGGATCCGGCCTTACCGGAGACCGCCGGCCCGACCGCACCGGGCTCGGCCGCACCGGGCCCGACCGCATCGAGGCGTTCACTGCTGCCGTGGGCGGCGGCCAGCGGCATCCGGCAGCGCGCTCTGATCGGTGCGGCGGCCGCGGCGGTGCTCGTCATCGCGCTCACCGCCGGGATGGTCGGCGGGCGGCTCGACCGGACGGCCGCCTCGTGGCTTCATGGGCCGGCCCCCACCGGCGCACCCAGCAGCCCGGCCGTGGTGTCCGAC
>JBLNGJ010000017.1:0-6450 GCA_050264675.1 Micromonosporaceae bacterium | reverse complement strand
AGACCGCGACGAACTGCCAGATGAGACTGAGCACCTGGCCGAGCACGAGGCCACCGCAGAACCGGTCCACGACGGCCGGAATAGGCAGGGCATCGGTCTGATAGGCCAGCCGGGCCGCCAGCAGGATGGCCAGCACGACTACGTCGAACGCCATCCCGGCCAGGTAGGCACCGTAGCGGCGGCTTCGGCGCACCGCGACGAGCTGGGTCAGGTCGGTCTCGAATACCAGCGCCACACCGCGGCGGCTGAGCCGGAACACGGCCGGCACGCCCAACGCCCGTCCGGCCAACCAGTGCCATGCCTCATGGATCGCCGCGAGCGCGGTGCCGACCGCGATCAGCACGATCAGTGACAGCAGTGGGTCGGTGAGGAACCAGAAGTGCTCGAACCTGGGCCGAAGATCGGAGCGGGCCAGCAGCACGACGGCCGCGAATGCCGCCGCCAGGCCGTATCCGGTCCAGGCCACCCGTCCGAAGAACCGCTGGGCGGTGGCCTGGCTGACGCCTTCGATCCAGCGGATGTCCCGCGCCGGATGGCCCGGCACCGCTGACGCTGCCGGGTCGGGGCGGGCTGGTGCATCGTCGAGGAGACCGGCCTGGGCCAGGCCGGTGAGGAAGTCCAGTCCGTCGACCTCCTCACCGGCCGTGGCGCTGGCGGCGGCGGTGGCTTCGACCACCGAGCCGGTCTCCTTGAGCACCGTCATGAACGCCGCCCCGGCCGGTGGCACGGTGACGTACACGCCACGGTCGGGGCGACCCAGCACATGCGCCTGCCCATCGAAGGCCACGACGACCGGCGTGGTCACCCTGCGCCAGTCGGTCTGGAGAGTGGATTCCACGGGTCCTCCGGGGGCATTTGGGTACAGGCGTACTCAGGCAGGTTGGATCAGCACGGCGGGCCGCAGAGGTCGGGGAACCGTTCACAGTTGATGGTCAGCCGCGTGTTTTCGATCTTCCGGATCTCGAGCTTCATTCGATGTCACCTCCTTCGCTGATGGGCTGGTGGCCGGCACCGGCGAGCGTGAGCACTCGACCGGAGCCGCAGACCGGGCAGTCGGGGTTCTTGGGCCAAGGGCCGTCCAATCGCGACGTGCATCCAGCCGCGAAATCCAGTTCCAGGCATGCCCCGGCGTACACCGGCTCCTCGAACCGGGTCAGGAAACGCAGCAGCTCGAACGCGGCCAGCGAGCCGAGCAGACCGGTCACCGGCCCGCTGGCGCGATTGCCGCCACCGGTGTGGGCGAAGAGACGGACTCCGGCCAGTTGCTCGGTGAGCTCCTCGTCGTCC
Source organism: Micromonosporaceae bacterium (assembly GCA_050264675.1). GTDB lineage: Bacteria > Actinomycetota > Actinomycetes > Mycobacteriales > Micromonosporaceae > JBLNGJ01. Next base: position 5,163 of record JBLNGJ010000017.1, on the reverse strand, counting down.
GGCCCGCCGTGCTGGTGGCAGCCCGAGCAGGCTGAGCGGCCCGGATCGACCGACCAGACCAGCCCTTGCGTCACCCAAACCCCGGCCCGGACGAAGGGCACTCCCGCCGCGACACAGGTCGCGTTTACCCAGGCATCGATCTCGTTAGGGGTGTCCACGCCGGCACAGACCGCGTCCGGACGATGCCGCGCCAGGAGCTCGGCGACACGGTCGAGGCTCTGCAGATCCTCCTCGATCGCGGTGACCTCGATCGACGGGTCGAACTCGCGCACCCATTCAGCCGCACGGATCACCTTGGTCGCGCCCACATCACCGTGGCGGTACAGGTACTGACGGGCGAGGTTGCGGGTCTCGACCACGTCGCGGTCCACGATCGTGAGCCGACCGACGCCGAGCCCGCAGAGGTGCTGGATCACCGTGCAGCTGAGCCCACCGGCGCCGAGGACCAGCACGTGGGCGTTGATGAGCGCGCGCTGCATCTCCTCCCGGCTGCGGGCCAGCGAGGCAAAGGACTCGAAGAAGCCCAGGTTGCTGGCGTGACGCAGCTGGTCCGCCGCAGACAGCCCGACCCGGTGATCGCCATCCTCGACCAGGCCGTGGGCGTCCAGCAGTTCGATCGCCGCTTCGAGCTCGTCATTGGCCACCGACAGCTCGGCCGCGATCTGTTCATGGGTGCGCCCGCCTGCGCGCAGCAGCGAGAGTAGCCGCTCCACCCGCCCGCCGCGGTCGTTGATGACCAGCTGGCTGCGCCGGTCGTAGACCACCCGGAGCTCGTCGCCATCCCGCGCCCAGGCGACGCTCTTCAGTTGCGCTCGCACCCGCTGATCTCCGATCCGTCGGCTTCGCCACCTCGGTCAGAATCACTCGTGCTCATTGGCAGCCACACGGGGTGCTGAGCCCGCGGAGCCGGCCGCTTCTGGGTATTCCGGCCGTCATGGCTGTTGAGCGTGCGGTGTCGGAGTTGGTGAACTGTTGTCGATACTGTTGCCGATATGTAGCTGCGCCTATGCATGGTTTGATCGGGATGGGGGGATGGTGCTGATCCGGCTCTTGGGTGCGGTCGAGGTGGTGACCGACTCTGGGCAAACGGTTGAGTTGGGGCCGCCGAAGCGATGCATGGTGTTGGCGGCGCTAGCGGTAGATGCCGGGCGCTCGGTGCCCGTTGAGGTGCTGCTGGATCGGGTGTGGGGAACGGCGATCCCGGCAAAGGCACGGCGGGGGCTGCACGCCCATATCGTGTATTTGCGACGGAGCTTGCGTTCCGGCGCCGACGGTGCCTCCGATGGGGTGGACGTCGTGCACCGGTCGGCCGGGTACACGCTGGCGGTAGATCGTGACCAGGTAGATCTGCATCGATTCCGTGATCTGGCGGCCCGGGCCAGGCTCGCCGATACGATCACCGACCGGGTGGGTTTGCTGCGCCAGGCGGTGGGGCTGTGGGTGGGTCAGCCACTGGCCGGACTGGCCGGTGACTGGGCCGCCGGCGTTCGGGCCGGCTGCCTGCGCGAGTACCTCGATGTCGTGGTGGCCTGGGCGCAGGCTGAGGTTGCGGTGGCCAACCCGGCGGCGACGATCGCGTTGCTGACCGATCTGGTGACCGAGCACCCGTTGGAGGAGCCGTTGGCGGCGGCGCTGATCCGGGCCCTCCATGCGGCCGGGCACACGGCTGAAGCGATGGCGTGCTACACCACCGTGCGGCAGCGGTTGCTCGATCAACTGGGCGCCGATCCCGGCCCGCAGTTGCGGGAAGCGCACCAGCTCATCCTGGGCGGCACGGTCGAGCCGCAACCCGATCCGGGTGCGCCTGCGGCGGCGGCGACGATACCGCGGCAGCTGCCTCCGGCGGTGGCGCACTTCGCCGGCCGCGCTGGCGCGCTGGCAACGCTGACCACCCAGCTGCCCGGCCTCTCCGACGCGGGTGCCACGGTGGTCATCTCCGCGATCGGTGGCACCGCCGGGGTGGGCAAGACCGCCCTGGCGGTGCACTGGGCGCATCGGGTGGCCGATCGGTTTCGGGACGGGCAGCTGTATGTGAACCTGCGCGGGTTTAGCCCGGGCGGATCGGTGATGACGCCGGCCGAGGCGGTACGCCACTTCCTCGACGCACTCGATGTGCCGCCGGAGAAGATTCCGGTCAACCCGGATGCGCAGGCGGCGTTGTACCGCAGCCAGATGGCGGGGCGACGGATGCTGCTCGTGCTGGACAACGCCCGAGATTCCGCCCAGGTCCGCCCGCTGCTGCCAGCCTCGGCCGGCTGCCTGGTGGTGGTGACCAGCCGCAATCAGCTATCCGGCCTGGTCGCCGCCGACGGCGCGTACCCCATCGACCTTGACCTGCTCTCCGCGGCCGAGGCCCACGAGTTGCTGGTGCAACGCATCGGCCCGCATCGGGTTGCCGCCGAGCCCACCGCGGTCACGGAGATCATCACCCGGTGTGCCCGGCTGCCGCTGGCGTTGGCGCTGGTCGCCGCCCGCGCCGCCGCCCGGCCCCGCGTGCCGCTGCACGTGCTGGCTGGTGAGCTGGCCGATGCCCGGCAGCGGTGGCAGACGCTGACTGGTGATGACCCGCACACCGATGTGCGGGCGGTGTTCTCCTGGTCCTACCAGGCGCTGACCCCCGTTGCGGCCGGGCTGTTTCGGCTGCTCGGCCTGCACCCCGGCCCGGACATCACCGTCCCGGCCGCGGCTAGCCTGGCCGGCATCACCCCCGACGCGGTGCGACCTGTGCTGGCCGAGCTGACCCAGGCCAGCCTGCTCACCGAACCCACCGCCGGCCGCTACACCTGCCACGACCTGCTGCGCGACTACGCCACCCAGCTCGCCGAGACCATCGACACCGATGAGCAGCGCCACACCGCGATCGGCCGAATCCTCGACCACTACCTGCACACCGCGTACCTCGCCGAGCGGCTGCTGGACCCGGCCCTAGGCCCGCTTCCGCTCGCCTCGCCCCGGGCCGGGGTCACCCCAGAACAGCCGAGCGAATATGCGCAGGCGCTGGACTGGTTCACCGCCGAGCACCAGGTGCTGCTGGCCGCCGTCGCGCACGCCGCGGCCACCGGCATTGACACCCACACCTGGCAGCTGGCCTGGACCGTGACGACCTTCCTGACCCGGCGAGGGCACTGGCACGACCAGGTGGCTGTCGGGCAGGCCGCCATAGCCGCGGCGCAGCGGCTGGCCGACCCCACCGCCCTGATCCGCGCCCATCGCAGTCTCGCCTACGCCTACACCCGGCTGGGTCGCTTCGACGACGCGCACACCCAGCTACATCAAGCCCTCGACCCTGCCACCCGCACCGGCGACCAGACTCAGCAAGCCTGGATTCACAGCAGCCTGGCCAACCTGTGGGAGCAGCGCGGTCAGCCCGCGCAGGCTCTGCCCCATGCCCGGCAGGCCCTACGCCTGTTCCAGGCCGCCGCCCACCAGGGCGGGCAGGCCCACGCGCTCAACATGGTCGGTTGGTGTCACACCCGGCTCGGCCAGCACGAGCAGGCTCTTACCTACTGCCAGCAGGCCCTCACCCAGTACCAGCGGCTGGGCGACCGCCACGGGCAGGCCAACACCTGGGACAGCCTCGGCCACGCCCACCACCACCTCGGCCAGCACACCCAAGCCCTCACCTGCTACCAGCACGCCCTCACCCTGTTCCAGGAGCTCGGCGACAGCTACTACGAAGCCATCGCACTCACCCACCTCGGCGACACCCACCACGCCACCGGCAACCCCCAGGCCGCCCGCGAAGCCTGGCAACATGCCTTGACCATCCTCGACAACCTCAACCCGCCCGACGCCATCTTGGTCCGCGCCAAGCTCGACGATCTTGATCCACCCACCGACCAGCCTGCACTTTGATCAACGACCATCGACGGAGGAGCGGAGCTTCGCGACGACTGCCTGATACCGCCCGGCTCGACGTTCGCGGCATGCTGTGGCTCGGTGTGGTGGGTCGACGAAGGGACGGGCAATGGGTGACGGCGACGAGACCGTGGCGCCGGAGGCGAGTGATCTTGACAACAAGCTGAAGCTGGTCGAGTTCTCGTACGGCGAGGTTCTCGATGCGACCAAGCATCAGGACGACAAGATCGGCCGGATGCTCACCAGCGTCGCCTTCCTTACCGCGGCCGTCCTGTCGCTGGCCGGCATGAAGTCGGCCGAGTTCATCACCCGGCGCTTCACCGTCGAGCCGTTCGAGATTCCGTTGGGCCTGTACTGCCTGGCCGCGTTCTTGGTTGGCATTGTCTTCACGGTCGTGTTGCTGCTCACCAGCCTGGCCACACCGCTGCGGGTGCCCGGGCTCGGTCAGGTCGACAGAAGTCAACGGTCCAGCGTCGGCGCCGCCGGTGGCGTCCGGGCCTCGCAGCTGTACTTCTACTCCATCAGCAATGTGTCGTTGGCGGAGTGGGAGACGAAATGGGAAGCGCCGGCCGAGGACTTGAAGCAGGAGCGACTGGGCCAGCTGATCAGCGAAACCCACAACCTCGGCATCCGGACGACATTCAAGTACGACCGCTCGACCGAGGCCGTGTCGTTCCTGTCGTTCTCGCTGTTGGCATTTGGCCTGGCGGTGCTATTCAGCGTGACGGCCGGCGCGGCCGACCACAGTGGCCCGATCGAGTTGCGGCTCTCCCAACAGTTCCTCATCGGCACGTTGCTCGCGTGCTACTGCGCGCTGCAGCTGCTGGCCCAGATCCGGTACGCGCGCCAGGCCGTCGACGAGGAGCCGCCAGGAGGGCAACGGCTGCGCCGGTTACGCACCTGGAGCGAACGGGTCTTCGTGGTCTCCTTCGCGTTGCTCGTGTGTGACCTGGTTCTCGATGTCGACGAGGCCTGGCGTCAGGTGTGGTCCACGACTCTCGTCGCCCTGGCGGTCATCAGCGCCACGGCGTTCTGCATCGCGGCCAGTGGTGGGTCGGCCCGCAGCCAACGCCGAAGCGGCCGGCGGCGTCGGGTGTTCTCTCCCGTCACCATGGTGCTGGCCCAGGCCGCACTCGTCACGGCGGTCTTCTGGTGTGCCGACCGCGGATGGTACGCGTACCAGTTGCTCGCCGCGGTCCTGGTCGTGCTCGGGCTGAACCTGTTGTCGGCCCTCAACCCCACCCTCTCCGGAGCCCAGCGGCGGCGGGCGTACCGGCAGCGCCTTGCTGATGCGGCGGCCGCCGA
>JBLNGJ010000016.1:0-12239 GCA_050264675.1 Micromonosporaceae bacterium | reverse complement strand
CCTGGAGACGCTGCGCCTGCCGGAAGCCCACCAGCGCACGAGCGCACCGGCCGGCCGGCCGCACCGCGTCCCGGTGCACCTGCTCGCCCTGGTCACCGCCGGGCGCTCGGCATTCACGGTCGACTTCGCCAGCTACCCGTGCCGGCCGGGCAGCCTGCTCTGGGTGCGACCAGGCCAGATGCTCACGCTGCCGCCTTCGAAGCTCGACGCCACCCTGGTGCTCTTCGAGCCGGATTTCCCGCACCAGCCCGACGGCGCCGGAAACGGCCGCTGGGAGACCTCGGGCACCTACTGGCAGCCGGCCGGCGAAGACGAGGAGGCGATCGTCGACGGCATCAGCCAGCTCGAGATCGACTACCAGCGGGTGATCACCGGCGAGCCGATCCCCCTCGATGTGCTGCGCCACCACCTCGCCGCGCTCCTGCTACGGGTGGCCCGGCTCGAGCCGGAGGGCGGTCCGGGGCTGCGGGAGGCGGACAGCGAGGTCTTCCTACGGTTCCGGCGGGAGGTCGAGTCACGCTTCGCGGACAGCCGCCAGGTCGACGAGTACGCGCAGACGCTGGGCTGCTCGGTGCGCACGCTGACCCGGGCCAGCCTCGCCGCCACCGGGCGCACGGCCAAGCAGCTCGTCGATGACCGGGTGGCCCTGGAGGCGAAGCGGTTGCTAGCCGAGACCGAGGCACCGGTCGCCGACATCGCGCGCCGGCTCGGCTTCACCGAACCGACGAACTTCGGCCGCTTCTTCGCCCGCACGGTCGGCCAGTCACCCGGTCAGTTCCGGGTGGCCCACCGCCCGTCGTCCACATCGGAGTAACGTCTCCTCCCCTGTGGAGTGGTCAGACCTCCGCCGGCGGCGAGTCCACCTCGTCGATCGACCGTGCGTTCCCGTCGTCGACCACGCGCACCGCACGGCGGCGCTGGTTGGCCATCACCGTCAACGCCAGGCCGAGCACGCCGACCACCATCAGGATCCAGCCAACGATCTTCAGGTCCAGCCAGGACAGCGATACATCGAGGGCGAACGTGATTATCGCCCCCACGGCGATGAGAAAAATGCTCCCGCCAACCTTCATCGTGCCCTCCCGGACGGATCGGCCCGCGGTCGTCAGCGGCCACGGTCGTGCTCGCCTTCGTGGGCGAGTAGCCGAAAGATAACGCACCCCGTCCAGGCCCGGTAGGTCGTCATTACGCCAGCCCGCGCCACCCTCTAGGATGAGGCGGTGCCCGCCGCGGAACTGTCCATCGACCGGCAGCTCACGTCCATGGGCTCGGTTATCCACCTCGCCGGCGAGATCGACATGTCGACCGTCGGCGCGTTTCGCCACAGCGTGGAGACGGCGCTCGCCGACGCGCCGAGCCGGGTGGTGCTCGATTTCGGCGGTGTCACCTTCTGCGACTCACAGGGCCTGAGCACCCTGATCGCCCTGAGCAAGGCCGCCGAAGCCGCAAACACCAGCCTGGTGCTCAGCAACGTCGGTGAGTTCCTGCAGCGACTACTCGACGTCACCGGGTTGCGCCCGGCGTTCTCCATCGAGGACGGTGCCGGCCCGGATCCGTAGCCGATGCCGTTGGTCAGACCTCCACCAGCGACTCGCGCAGCTGCCGCAGCGTCTGGGCGAGCAATCGCGACACGTGCATCTGTGAGATGCCAAGTTCGGCGGCGATCTGCGACTGGGTCATGTTGCCGAAGAAGCGCATGGCGAGAATGCGCTGCTCCCGCTTGGGTAGACGGGCCAGCAGCGGCATCACCGACTCGCGGTTCTCCACCACCGCCATGCCCGGGTCTTCCGCACCGATCGGGTCGGCCAGGTCGAGATCACTGTCGGCACCGGCCGGCGCGGAGAGCGACATGGGGCTGTAGACCTGCGCCACCTGGATCGCCTCGAGCACCTCGTCGTCGGTGAGCTCCAGGTGCTTGGCGATGTCGGCGACGGTCGGCGAGCCACTCAGCTGCTGGCTCAGCTCGACCTTGGCCCGGTTGACCAGCAGGCGGCGCTCCTGCAGGCGGCGCGGAACCTTGATGCGCCAACCCTTGTCGCGGAAGTAACGGCGGATCTCACCGAGGATGGTTGGCGTCGCGTACCCGGCGAACTCGCAGCCGCGCTGCGGGTCATAGCCGTCCACCGAATTGACCAGGCCGACGAGCGCGACCTGGATCAGGTCGTCCATCGGCTCGCCGCGGTCACGGAAGCGCCGGGCCAGCCGGGTCGCGAACGGCATGTGGTCCTCGATGACCTGGGCGCGCAGTTCGGCCCGGGCGTGCGCCTCGGCGTGGGGCAGCGCGGAGAGCAGGCCGTGGGCGCTCACGTCGCGGGTGCCGGGCCAGCGGCTGGACGGCTCGCCGTAGCCGTCGGCCTCCAGCGGCTCGCCGCTGGCGAACTCGGCCAGGATCTCGGCCGGTTCGTCGTAGGCGCACAACCGCTTGTCCAAGCTGGCGATCTGCAGCACTTCGAGGACGAGGCCGCGGGCCCCGACCACACGGAACGAGCAACCCTGCCGGTCGGCCCGGTTCGCCGTGGCCAGGAGCGTATTGACCGCGCGGGCGTCGAGCAGGCGCACCCGCCACAGGTCCACCACGATGTGCGGACGAGACTCAGCCAGGCGAGCGGTGAGCACTGCCCGGAGGCTGGGTGTGGTGGCCAGGTCGAGGCACCCCTCGACCAGCACAATGTCGGCATCTCCGATTCGTCGCACGTCGATCCGCATGGGTACCCTCCCCAGCTCGTCCACCGCTACGCGGTCGAAGCTGTCATGTTGTGGCGGCTGTGGCTGCCACCTTTCGGCAACAGATCACGACCGCGCCCGGCCGGGACGCCGCGCCCGGTCGGCCGTACCGATGTCCTCTCGTCGGTGCAGTCTCAACAATATTGAGGCGATCTGTGCCAACTTATCCGGGTTCGACACAGCTACGCCACCGCGGCGAACCGCGTTCACCGATCCTCTAACCATCCCCGCGATTTTTCAAACTGTTCAGGGGAGTGAACTCAGCCAAACGGCCAATCCGGACCGATGTCACCGCCGCTGACCTGGGGGTCGTGGCCGTGACTGCCACTGACCGATATCGATCGAACGCGTACCGTTGCCCAAACGATCTTGCCGTTGATCGGGAACAGGTTGCCCCACGCCGAGGCGAGGGCGTCGACCAGAAGCAGACCACGCCCGTTTTCCTGCGACTCGTCGACATGACCGGCGATGCGGGCCTGACCCGGACCGTGGTCGCGAACCGCGACGTGCAGGTACGGGCGGATGAACCGCAGAGTCAGATCTATACCGGTTTGGGCGTGAAGCACGGCGTTGGTGACTAATTCCGAGGCAACCAGCTGAGCGGCGTCGGTCCCGACCACGCCGTAGGCCCCGCAGAATGTCTCCACCGCGTCGCGGGCCAACGCCGGCGCGAACCGGTCCGGTTCGATGTGCCGGCGCAACCGCGGCGGCACCGGCCACTGACCACATTCGGCCAACGCGCTGGTCAGGTTGTCGAAGACCGTGAGGTACTTCCCTACGCCCATCCGATCGATCGCGGCCACCAGCCGCTGATTGGCTCCGCCGAGCACGAACCTCGCGCCCGGCCAGCGCAGGCCCTCCCGGGCAACCGAACCGAGCACGGTCACGGCGATGTCGTCGGTCAGGATGAGCTCGGCTGTGTCGAGCACGACCGCCACCGGCTGCTCGACCAGGCACTCCAACAGGGCCGAGCGGAGCTCGGCCGCGGTCAACGCGTCCAGCGTTCCTCGTGGCCGAAGCAGCGCCACCGAATGCGCTAGGTCGACCTCGTACCGGAACCGCGCCGTCATCAAGCCCTTGTCCTGCGTCACGTCGTCGCCCCACGTCGTGTCGCGTGCGGTGTCACGTCACCCGTTTCAGCCTCACACGCCGATCTCCGTTGGGGGCCTGCGCCCCCATCTCACCATGCAACCCGACCGAGGCGTGAGCCCACAGCGCGAGGAGGCGACCGAGGTCGCCTCCATCCCGAGTGGGTCGGACGCCGTTGCGGCCGGGGTCAGCCAGCCGCGTGGTCGGCATTGGCCAGCCGTTGCTGCCGCTCCCGGCGGACCTTCGCCTTGGCCGCCGCGACCCGTCGGTGTAACCGCACCACGTTCAGCCGGCCCCGGTGGTCGACCGCGTCGCGCCAGCCCACATCCTGCAGCAGCAACCGCTCGTTCTCGCTCAGGCCACCCCAGACGCCGTACTCTTCGCCCACCGTCAATGCGTGCGTGGCGCACTCGGACAGCACCGGGCATCCTTCGCAGATCCGCTTCGCGGCCGCTTCCCGGAGCCGGCGGCTGATCCGACCCAGGTCGTCGTCCGGGTGGAAAAACTGCGTCCCGCTGCGATCGCGGCATCGGCCGAGCAGCTGCCATTCCCAGACCTCGGTAATGGGCTGCAGCGCACGGGCAGATCTGGTCATTGTCACCGTCCTTGTTCGACTGTCGGCACATCGCTCGCCGCTGCGGTCGCCCCGCAGCCGGGTTATGCAGCCCGGGCGGGTCACCGCGGTCCCGGCGATGCCCCACCCGGGCCCCGGCGTGGCCCTGGGGAGGTCGGCCACGCGCGTCAAAAGGCGTCCACCGGTGTCAGCCGGCGACCAGATCACGTAAAGACGCTGACGCCGCCCGGGCCGACCAGCAGCCCGACGATGATCAGCACGATGCCCCACAGCAGCTGGCGCCGGAACAGTGCCACGATGCCGGCGACCACCAGAACTACCGCGATGATCCAGAGCAGAAGGTCCATGCCGCCCGGGTACCCGACGGGCGGGGACCCCAAACGTGGCCACGCACCTCGCGTTTGGGACAAACCGTCCCGGGACGCACCGCCCCGGGCGCACGGGCAGATTTCAGGACTTAGCCCATCCCCTGTGCGATGAGAGGTCTCGTTCCCGGATTCCGCCCTACCTGCCCGGACGACGAGAGGACGCTAGTGGCTAGCGCGGCGAGAGATCCACTCATGCGGGTTGGCTTCGATGTCGGCCGGCACCACGCCGTCCTCTTCGGACACCCGCCCGGTGCCGATGCCGGCGCCACACACCCCGGAGGTCGGGGACCGACCCTCCAGTTCCACGATCCAGAACAGGATCGGCTGCCCGTGCTCCACCAGGCTGGCCCGCCCGCCGGATCCGACCGGCCACCGGATCACCCGGCTCCTCCCGTCCAGCCGCAGCGGCGCCGCCTCGGTGAGACGCGACCACGCAGCCAAGGATGTCTGCCCGATGACAGTTCGTGCGCCACCGGCGTTTCCCGAGTTTCGTGACGATCTCCGTCGGGTAACGTCCGCGTCCGATGAAAGATCTGTTGATTACCTGGCGCCTTCGTCGTGCGGCGAAGGCGCATTTCGGTTGGGCCAGGCTACGCCCGGAGCAGCTGCAGGCGATGCGCGTCCTGCTCCGAGGCCGCGACGCGCTCGTGGTGCTGCCCACCGGGGCCGGTAAGTCGGCCGTCTACCAACTGCCGGCCCTCCTGCTCGACGGGCCGACCGTGGTCATCTCACCCCTGCTGGCCCTGCAGGAAGACCAGATCGCCGCGCTCAACGCGCGCGACAACGACGCGCTGCGGGCGGTCCGGATCAGCTCGGCCGAGTCGCCCAAGGCGCAGGAGGCGGCGCTTGCGGCGCTCGCCGAGGGCCACGCCCGGTTCCTGTTCATCACGCCCGAGCAGCTGCGCCGGGCCGACCGGTTGGCCCAGGTGCAGGCGCTGCGTCCGGCCCTGGTCGCGGTCGATGAGGCGCACTGCCTCTCCGCCTGGGGTCACGACTTCCGGCCCGACTACCTGAGCCTCGGCCACGCGATCGACGCGCTGGCCCGCCCGCGCGGGCGCCGGCGGGTGCGGCCGCCGGTGGTTGCGCTGACCGCGACCGCTTCCCCACCCGTACGCGAGGACATCGCGGCCCGGCTGCGCCTGCGCGAGCCGAGTGTGGTGATCACCGGGCTGGACCGACCCAACATCTTCCTCGAAGCGGTCCACTGCCCCACCGAGGATCACCGCTGGCGCCGGCTGCTCACGCTGCTTGACGAGGCGGCCGGCGCCGGCATCGTCTACGGGCCGACCCGCCGGGGCGCCGAGGAGCTCGCCCGCCGCCTGCAGGATGCCGGGCACGACGCCGCGTTCTACCACGGCGGGATGGGCGCCGCACTACGCACCCGCCGGTACGAGGACTTCCTCACCGACCGGGTACGGGTGATGGTGGCAACCTCGGCGTTCGGCATGGGCATCGACAAGCCGAACATCCGCTGGGTGGTGCACGTCGCGCTGCCGGACTCCCCAGACAGCTACCTGCAAGAGATCGGTCGGGCCGGGCGGGACGGCCAGCCGGCCCGGGCGCTGCTGCTGCACCGCGGCGAGGACGTGGCGCTGCAGCGCTACTTCACCGGCGGTGCGCCCGTCGAGGCGCAGATCCGCGATCTGGTGGCGCTGCTGCGGATGCGCCCGCACACCCGCGCCGACCTGCAGGAGGCGAGCGGGCTCGGGCAGCGGCGGCTGGCCCAGCTCATCGCGCTGCTTGAGGAGGTCGGCGCGGTGGCAGCGGGGGCGGACGGCGAACTGTTCAGCCCCGACGACGCACCGCTACCCGCCCCGGCCGCCCGGCTCGCCTTGGCCGAGGCGGAGCGGCATCAGACCGTGCAGCGCACCCGGATCGACATGATGCGCCGCTTCGCCGAGAGCCGCACCTGTCGCGGGCAGGCACTGCTCGCCTACTTCGGTGACACCAGCGCGACCGGGCCGTGCGGGCACTGCGACAGCTGTCGCCGCGGCGAGGGCCGCCCCACCGCCGCGGCGCCGAGGGCGAAGGCACGGTCTGCTGGGCCCGCGGTGCCGGCGCAGCGGGCGCTGGCCGTGACATCGACGGATGCAGACCTGCCGTACCCGCTGCACAGCACGGTGCGTCACCCCGCGTGGGGGCTGGGCACCGTACTCGGCTACGAAAAGGACAAGATGACGGTGCTCTTCGATGCGGTGGGTTACAAGACCCTCTCGGTTCCGGTGGTACGCGCCCAGGGCCTGCTCGCCGTCGAAGCGAGCTGAGCCGGCCCGGCACCACCTTGGACGGTCGGGTGATGTTGGGCGGCTGCGGCCGACCGTACCCTGTCCGCCATGGCCAAGTCCCGCACAGTAACCGGCGCCGGCGTCATCGCGACCGCTGCGCTCGTCGTCATCTTCGGCAACCAGGCCGTCTCCGAATGGGTGAGCAGGCACACCAACCCCAACGGGGTCTGGGGCTGGTTCCTCCGCATCCTGACCTGGCCTTCCTGGGCCATCGGTCCGGATGACAACTCCAGTGGCGCCATGCGCAAGCTGTTCGCTCAGGATCTTCGCGCGATATTGCTGATCGCCTTTGTGGCCGCCATTCTGGGCATGGTCGCCAAGACGGTCAGCGGCGGCGCCGCCGGCTTCCTGCTCGGCTGGTCCGCGCTGATCTTCGGCTCGGCGCTGGCCGCGTTCCTGACCGCGTTCATCGTCTCGAACCCGACCTTCATCGGCGCGCTGAACGCGGCCGCGGTGGCGTCCGCCTACGGGCTCTTCGTGGGCTGGATCGTCGGTGCCGCCACCGCGACGGCGAAGGGTGCCGGCTGAGGTAACGCAACCCTGCCCCCGTCCAGCAATCTTGGTCCGGTCGATGTCATGCGACACCAGCCGGACCAAGATCTATCTTCGCCGGTTGGGTGAGTGGTCAGGCTCAGTGGGATACGCCTCGATCCAGAAATTTCACCCGCTTTGCGGGTCGCCACCGGCCGGTCAGGCGAGCTTGACCTCGGTGCCCTCGACCTTGACGGCAATCGACCGCAGGGCCCGGGTGGCCGGTCCATTCGCGACGCTGCCGTCGGCGATGTGGTACGCGCTGCCGTGGCACGGGCAGTTGATCGTGCCGTTGCTCACGTCGGCGACGACGCAGCCCTGGTGCGTGCAGACAGCCGTGAACGCCTTGATGGTGCCGGCCTGGGGTTGGGTCACCACGATGCGGCGACCCTCGAGGACCAGGCCACCACCGACCGGCACATCGGCGACCTTGGCCAACGGCGCCGGCGTGCCCACGCCACCGCCCCCGCCACCGGAGGTGCTGGGGTCGGGTTCGTCGGCCCCGTTGCCGTAGGTCGCGCACCCGCCGAGCACCGCGATCGCGGCGGCGCCGGCGGTGGCCGCAGCCCCGGTGAGGAAGGCCCGGCGTGAGGTGCAGGCTGCTCCGCACCCCCGGTCGGCGAGGGTGTCGTCCTTGCGCATGTCTCCTCCTAGAACTTCACGCCGGTGGTGGTGAAGAACCACAGCGACGAGGACAACCACAGCCCGACGAGCGCCGTGAAGACCAGGCCGCCGAGCAGCGGCAGGGCCCAGCTCGGCATCCCCCGCCGGGAGAGCACCAGCATCTTCACGGTAAAGGCACCGAAGAAGAAGCAGCCGAGCAGGGAGTGGACCAGTATCCGCGCGTTGAACGACTGGAAGCCGACGGCGTAGAGGCAGTGGATGGCGACCGGCACGGTGAGCAGGAACGCGATCCGTCCCGACCACCGGTGCACCCCGCTCATCCACGCGGCCGGCGACACGCTCGGCAGCTTGCCGTATACCGCGAGTGCGGTGACGAGCTGGACCAGCCCGAACACGAACGCGAACGAGGCGAGCCACACCTTGACGGTCAGCGGGCCGGAGAAGCCGGCCACGTTCACCGCGACGCCGGTCGGCTCGTGCAGCCGCCCGTAGACGCCGAGGGTGAGGGTGACCGCCGCGCCGACGGCGAACGGGACGAGCAGCTTGGCCGCGCCACTGGACGCCAACGGCGCCGGGCCGGTCTGGGGATCGGCCGTCATCGAAGAGTCTCCTGTCTGCATCTCGGATGGCCTAGAGTGCCGAGCCGTCAACGTCGACGGCGGTGATCGTGGTGCCGTCAACGGTGGCGGTGCCACCGGAGCCGTCCGTGGCGAGCGCAAGCGCGGGTGCCGGCTCGGGCTGGCCACCGACGTTGAGCACACCGACCTGCTGGCCGTTGGCGAGCACGATCCAGCCGCCGACCACGGTGGCGTTGCGCACGGTCGCTGTCGAGCGGTAGAGGCCGGAGGGTGCCTTGACCTCCTTGACGGAGAAGCTCCAGGTACGCCCGGCCGCGGTGACGCTGCCGGCCGCGCTGCCGTTGCCGTAGGTGCCGATCAGGCTGGCGTTGCCGGCGCCGGTGAGGGCGAGCGCGCCACCGCTCGCGGTGCCCTGCAACCAGGCCTCGGCCCGATTGCCGTCGCAGAGGTAGGCGACCACGTGGCCGTCTTTGACCGCGATGGCGATGCTGGCCGCACCGCCCTGGGTGCTGCCGGCGAAGGTGACCCGCTCGGCCGGCGCGGCCGTCGTCGGGGCGGCCGACGTGGGCGCGACGGCGGTGGTCGCGCCAGCCTGAGCACCCGGCCGGTAGGTCGACGGCGTCTTCGTCGCGTTCATGTTCACCACGAGCAGGGTGAGCGCGAGCGCGAGACCGGCGAGCAGTGTGATCAGTGGTCCCTTGTGCTTCATGGCGTCGTCTCCCAGTACTCGAACAGGCTCGAGCGGGCCGGATCTGGCGGATGCTCGACCCACATGGAACCCGTCGCAGCGGCAGGCGTCTGCGTACTTCTCCACACAGCCCGCTGTCACGGTCGTCCTGATCGGAGTCGTCGGCCATCCGCCTATCGGGCGAGCCCGCTCCGCCCGCGTGCAAGCACGCCGGCGGCCGCCGGTCGACCCAGGCCGACAGTGCATAATCCGGCTAGGTCGAAGGGAGCCGGCCGATGTCCGTCGAGCCCGTCGCGGTACGGCCGCTGCCTCCCGCGTGGCAGCCGCTGCGGGTGCTGGTGTGGCTGTTCCACCTGGCCCTGCCACTGGCCGGCCTGTGGTTGCTGCTCGCCCGTCCGGCCGTCGATGTCACCTGGCACCACGCGCCGAGCCACTTCTGGCTCGTGCTGGCCGTGGCCGGGGTCAACGTGGTGCTGGGTGCGCTGATGGGCGCGGTGGCCCGCCGGCGCGGGGACGCCCGGCTGTTCCTGGTCTCGCTGGTCTTCCTCACCAGCGCCGGGTTCTTCCTGCTGCACGCGTTGGCCACGCCCGGCGTCCTCATCGGACACACAAACGTCGGCTTCGACCTGGCCCAGCCGGTCGGCCTGGCACTCGCGGCCGTGCTCGCCGTCGTCTCGTCGCTGCCGCTGGGGCGCACCCCGCTGCCGGCGTTGGCCTGGCTGCGTACCGGCCTGACTGTGCTGCTCTTCGGCTGGGCCCTGATCTCCCTGCTCGACCTGCCGCCGCTGAGCGCGCCGCCGCAGGCCCGTGACGTGACCGGCCCACTCACCGCGGTGGCGGTGGCCGGGGTCGTGCTCTACCTGGCCGCCGCGGTGCGCTTCTACCGGCTGCACCGTCGCACGCCGGCGGCCATGCTGGTCAGCCTGGTCACCGCGTTCGCCCTGCTCGCCGAGGCCATGGCGGCGGTGATCCTGGCCAAGAAATGGCAGCTGTCCTGGTGGGAGTGGCACCTGCTGCTCACGTTCGCCTTCGGCTTCGTCGCCTATAGCGCGTACGTGCAGTACCGGCGCGAGGGCTCCAGCGCCGGGTTGTTCGACGCCATCACCCTCGATCAGACCGCCCGGCAGATCCGGGCCGAGTACGGGGCGGCCCTGGAGGAGCTGGTCGGCGCGCTACAGGAGCAGGAACGCACCGGCGTGAACACATCGCCGGCGACGGCGGCCCGGCTCGCCGACCGGTTCGGGCTCACCGAGGGCCAGACCGCCGTGCTGGACCGGGCCGGCGCGGCGCTGGCCGCCGAGCGGGCGCTGAGTCGCCGCCTGGCCGCCCTGGTCGCGGTGGGCGAACGCGCGCGGGTCGAGCAGGCCGAGGACGAGTTCCTGCGCGAGGTTCTGGAGAAGGTGCGCCCGGCGTACGGGGATGTCCATATCGGACTGGTGTCGAACGGCCGCCTGGACGCCGCGGTGCGCGATGGCTACGTCGCGCTGCCGCTGCACGTCAAGGGTCGCCTGGCCGGCGTGGTCGAGGCGCCGCGCTCCGCCGGGCCGCTCGGGCGCACCGACGATGCCCTGCTCGCCACGCTGGCCAGCCAGTTGTCCATCTCGCTGGAGAACGCCCGGCTCTACCGCGAGCTGAGCACGCTGTTCCGCCAGTACCTCTCCCCCGACGTGGCGACGGCCCTGCTCGCCGACCCCGACCAGGCCGCGCTGGGCGGTTCCGTGGTCGAGGTCACCGCGCTCTTCGCCGACCTGCGCGGCTTCACCGGCTTCTCCGAGGGGGTGGAGCCGGCCGAGATCGTGCGGATGCTCAACCGCTACCACGGGGTCGCCGTGCCGTGCATCCTCGACAACGGCGGCACCATCGTGCAGTTCGTCGGGGACGCGCTGCTCGCGCTCTTCAACGCACCGGCCCGCCAGGCCGACCACGCGGCTCGCGCGGTACGCGCCGCGCTGGCGCTGCAACGGGCGGTCGAGGCGATCGCCGAACGGGAACCGCACTGGCCCCGGTTCCGGGTCGGCGCGAACACCGGCCCGGCCCTGGTCGGCAACATCGGCAGCGAGACCCTACGCGGGTTCAACGCGATGGGCGACGCGGTCAACGTGGCCGCGCGCCTGCAGACGCTCGCCGAACCCGGTCAGGTGGTCATCGGCGAGGCCACCCGGTCGGCGTTGGGCGCCGGAGTCCACTGTGAACCGTTGGGCGAGCTCACAGTCAAGGGCCGGGCCCAGCCGGTGCGCGCGTACGTGGTGACGGGCTTGCTCCTGTGACCGAGTTCCGCGACCTGCTCACCCCCGAGGAGTCGGCCGCGCTGGATCGGGCCGGCCGGCGGCGCGAGTTCCGCCGCGGCGCGGTCATCTTCCGCGAGGCCGAGCGCACCGACTCGGTCGTGGTGCTGCTGCGCGGCCGGGTCAAGGTCTCCTCCGACACCGCCTCGGGCCACGAGGTGGTGCTCGCCGTCCGCGGCCCGGGGGCGCTGCTCGGCGAGTTCTCGGCGATCGACCGCGAGCCCCGCTCGGCCACGGTGACGGCGTTGGAGCCGGTGACCGCGCTCGCCGTCCCGCTGGCCGAGTTCGAGCGCTACCTGCAGGCGCACGGTCGGGTCGCGTTCCTGCTCATGCGTACGCTCACCGGCAAGCTCCGCGACGCCGACCGCAAGCGGATCGAGTTCGGCGCCTACGACACCACCGGCCGCGTCGCGGCCCGGCTGGTCGAGATGGCCGAGCGGTTCGGCCAGCCGAGTGAGGACGGAACGGCCATCGCGCTGCCGTTCACCCAGGA
>JBLNGJ010000015.1:0-4562 GCA_050264675.1 Micromonosporaceae bacterium | reverse complement strand
CCGGGCTCGATGCTCAGCTGCGGCACGGCCAGGCCCCGCCCGGCACACTCCTGCTCGACGATCGTGGTCAGCCGGGTGGCGAGCTCGGCCGGCGTCGCCGGGTGGTCTTGCGAGGTGTACGCAATGCCGAAGCCGCCGCCGAGGTCGAGCTCGGGCAGGATGACGCCGGACTGGCTCCGGACGGCGTCGTGCAGCCCGAGCACCCGGCGGGCCGAGACCTCGAAGCCGGACGCGTCGAAGATCTGCGAGCCGATGTGCGAGTGCAGGCCGGCGAGCTCCAGCACTCCGTCGGTGAGGATCCGCTCGACCGCGGCGAACGCGGCCCCACCGGCGAGCGAGAAACCGAACTTCTGGTCCTCGTGCGCGGTCGCGATGTACGCGTGGGTGTGCGCCTCCACGCCAACGGTCACCCGCACCATGACCCGCGGCCGTTGCCCGCGTTCGCGGGCGAGCGCGGTCAACCGGTCGATCTCGTCGAACGAGTCGACCACGATCCACCCGAGGCCCGCGTCGAGCGCCCGGCTCAGCTCGGCCGGGGACTTGTTGTTGCCGTGCAGCTTGATGCGCTCGGCCGGCATACCGGCGGCGAGCGCCACCGCGAGCTCGCCGCCGGTGCAGACGTCGAGGTTGAGCCCCTCCTCGGCGATGATCCGCACCGTCGCCCGGCAGCAGAACGCCTTGGCCGCGTAGAACACGCCGAACCCGGCGAACGCGGTGCGAAAGTCGCGGCAACGGGCCCGCAGGTCGGTCTCATCAAGCACATAGGACGGTGTGCCGAAGCGCTGCGCGAGCTCGCACACGCTGCACCCGGCCACCCACAGCGCCCCGTCCTCCCCGCGGCTCACCGTGCGCGGCCACAGCGGCGAGAGCAGCGCGTTGACATCGGCCGGCGGTCGCAGCCACGTCGGACCGCGCACGCCGACCTCGGCGTGCAGGGCCCCCGCCTCGTGTGCCCGCACCGCTACATCCGTTCGGGTGCCGAGACGCCCAGCAGGTCGAGCCCGTTCGCGATCACCGTGCGGGTGGCGTCGTTGAGCCACAGCCGGGCCCGGTGCAGGTCGGTGATCTCCTCATCGCCGACCGGGAGCACCCGGCAGCTGTCGTAGAAGCGGTGGTACGCGCCGGCGATGTCCTCCAGGTAGCGGGCCACCCGGTGCGGCTCACGCAGCTCGGCCGCCCCGCTGACCACACCGGGAAACTCGCCCAGCGCCTTGAGCAGCTCGTTCTCCTTGTCGTGGGCGAGCAGGCCGGGGCGGAAGTCGGCCGGGTCGCCGCGGTGCAGCCCGATCTCGGCCGCGTTGCGGGCCACCCCGGCGGTGCGGGCCGCCACGTACTGCACGTAGTACACCGGGTTGTCGCGGCTGGCCCGCGTCCACAGGTCCACATCGATGTCGATCGGTGAGTCGCTGGAGTAACGGGCCAGCGCATAGCGTGACGCGTCCACGCCCACCGCCTCGACCAGGTCCTCGAGGTTGACCGTGGTGCCGGCCCGTTTGCTCATGCGCACCGGCACGGCGTCGCGCAGCAGGTTCACCATCTGTCCGATGAGGATCTCCAGCGTCCGGTCGGGATCATCACCGAAGCAGGCGACCATGGCCCGCATCCGTCCGATGTAGCCGTGGTGGTCGGCGCCGAGCATGATCACGACCCGGTCGAAGCCCCGTTCCCGCTTGTCCAGGTAGTAGGCACAGTCGGCGAGGAAATAAGTGGGCTGGCCGGTCGAGCGCACCAGCACCCGGTCGCGGTCGTCGCCGAAGTCGGTGGAGCGCAGCCACACCGCACCGTCGGCGTCGAAGACGCGACCCTGCTCGCGCAGCCGGGTCAGCGCCAGGTCGAGCTCGCCCCGGTCATGCAGGGTCCGCTCGTTGAAGTAGACGTCGAAGTGCACCCCGAACCCGGCCAGCGCGGCCTTGATCTCCTCGAACATCAGCGAGACGCCCTCGACCCGGAAGATCTCCTGGGCCTCAGCGTCGGGCCGGCCAGCCGCGTCCGGATGTTTGGCCGTCACCGCCGCCGCGATGTCGGCGACGTACTCGCCCCGATAACCGTCCTCGGGAGGCGGTTCGCCCCGGGCCGCGGCGACCAGCGACCGGGCGAACCGTTCGATCTGGCCGCCGGTGTCGTTGAAGTAGTACTCGGTGGTCACCTCGGCACCGGCCGCCCGCAGCAGCCGGGCCAGGGCGTCACCCACGGCGGCCCAGCGCACCGCACCGAGGTGGATGGGGCCGGTGGGGTTGGCCGAGACGAACTCCAAGTTCAGGCGCTGCCCGGCGAGCGCGCTGCTGTGCCCGTACCGCCGGCCCTCGGTGACCACGACGCGGGCCAGCTCACCGGCGGCGGCCGCGTCCAAGCGGAGGTTGAGGAAGCCTGGGCCGGCGATCTCCACCGAGGCGATCCCGGGGACCTCGGCGAGCCGGGCGGCGAGGGCCTGGGCCAGCTCGCGCGGCGGCTGCCCGACCCGCTTGGCGACCTGCAGGGCCAGGGTGGACGCGTAGTCGCCGTGCTCGGGCAGGCGCGGCCGCTCCACGGTGGTCTGTGCCGGCAACGCCGACGCATCCCAGCCACGCTCGGCGAAGAGCGCCCGGGCGCCGGTGAGGATCGCCTCGGCCAGGTCGGCGGGAGTCACCGAGTAATGCTAGCGGGGTAGACTCGTGGACTTGGCGGCGGTCCGACGGCGTACGGTCCGCACGACCGTCTGCCCACCCCGGGCTACCCGTACCCCATCAGTGACGTGACGAGGCCCCATGAGCATGAGCACCCCGGGCGAGATTCGCCGCCCATCGGCCGACAAACCCACCCCCACCGGCAAGCCCAACCCCACCGGCGCCGCCGGTCGAGGTGGCGCGGCCAAGACCGCCAAGGCGGGTGCCCGCCCCGGCGGGAAGGGCCCAGGCGGGGGCGGCGGTGGCAAGGGCCGCAAGCCGCTGGCCCCGGTGAAGATCGCCCAGGAACGCAACTGGGGACCGATCGCGATGTTCGCCGCGGCCGGGCTGGTGGCCGTGTTGATCATCGGCTTCGGCGCCTACCAGGTCTGGAAGTCCGGTCACAAGGGCGACTGGCAGGCCGAGGCCAATGGCATCCCGGGCATCGTGAACTACCGCAAGACCAGCCCGGACGACCTCAAGGCGAGCCACGAGTGGGGCACGCTGACCTACAAGCAGAACCCGCCGGTGGGTGGCACCCACAACTACGACTGGCAGGACTGCATGGGCGAGGTCTACACCGCACCCATCGCCAAGGAGCAGGCCGTGCACAGCCTCGAGCATGGCGCCATCTGGGTCACCTACCGCCCCGACCTGCCCAAGGACCAGGTCGACAAGCTCGCCGCCAAGGTGACCGACCGCAGCTTCATGCTGATGAGCCCCTACCCCGACCTGGACAAGGCGATCTCGCTGCAGGCGTGGGGGTACCAGCTCAAGGTCGACAACGCCAACGACGGACGGATCGACCGGTTCATCCAGGCGCTGCGCCAGAACGCCTCGATGGAGCCCCAGGCCAGCTGCTCCGGCGGCATCACCGACGCCACACCGACCCCGCTCGACCTGGGCAAGCCGGCGGCGACGCCGGCCGCCACGCCATCACCGTCTGGCTGACCTCATGACCCAGCGGTACCGCATGCTGGCGATCGCGCTCGGCGTGGTGGTCGTGCTGCTCATCGGGTACGGCGCCGGGCTGCTCACCGCCCGCCCCTCGCACCCGGGCGACGCCTCCCCCGAGGCCGGCTTCGCCCGGGACATGACCGAGCACCACAACCAGGCCGTCGAGATGGGCATGATCGCCTACCAGAAGGCGTCCCGCGCCGACATCCGCTCGCTCGGTGCCGACATCGCAATGACCCAGAAGGGTCAGGTCGGCGTCATGCAGACCTGGCTCAAGGACTGGGGTCTGAGCCCCAACAGCACCCGAACCCCCATGTCGTGGATGCCAGAGGGCCAGCGCGCCCTCGACGGCAACCGGATGCCGGGCATGGCCACCCGGGACGAGGTCGCCAAGCTCAACAGCGCCACCGGGGTGCAGGTCGACATCCTCTTCTGCCAGTACATGCTCCGCCACCACATCGGCGGCATCCACATGGTCGACGGCGTCCTCGCGCAGACAGATGATCCTCAGATTCGTGAACTCGCCCAGGGCATGAAGGACGGCCAGACCAAGGAGATCCAGGTCCTGCGCAGCCTCCTCGAGGACCTCGGCGCGAAACCGCTCTAAGTGGTTCGTTTGCCCAAGCGGCCCGTTTCGCGCCCCGACCGCGCCGACGTGGCAGCGTAGCCTGGCCCCGGGCGTGGCTCGGCGCATGCCCGACGTGGCTCGTCGCGGGGTCCAACGTGGCTCGTCGCGTGGCCCGACGTGGCTCGTCGCCGAGGTGGCCCGAAGCGGTCCGCCCACCGTCCCCGAGTCGACACTTCGGGGCTTTGTGACCCAATCCTGCGGGCGGAAACGACACTTCCGGGCTTTGTGCCTTATCCCGCGCGTACGAGCACGTGCCGACGCTCCACTTGTCATCATTTGGCAACTGCCCTGGATCCCGCGGCGGGCGATCGATCCCCGGCGCAGTCCGAACGCCC
>JBLNGJ010000014.1:0-3665 GCA_050264675.1 Micromonosporaceae bacterium | reverse complement strand
GATCGATCATCGCCTCGCGGTGATGCGCGACGACTGGACCGGCCTGCGACCGATGACCGGCTATGAACGCCCGATGATCCTCACGACGGTCCGCTGGTTCGCCGCCGCCCGGTTGGCCCATGCGTTGACCGAAGCCGGGTTTTCGGTCTCCGCCTGCCGGCCGCGCCGCCACCCGATCAAGCTGGTCGATGGGCTGGCGAGCGACCACGTGCTGAACCGGTTCTCCCGGCGGGGTTCGCTGACCAGGGCGATCCGCCGCGCCCAGCCCGACATCATCCTCCCCGACGATGAGCCCTCGTTGGTTCTGTTGCGGCGCCTTCACCGGAAGCTGCGCAAGACCGACCCGGTGACCGCCGAGCTGATCGCCGGGTCGCTCGGCGACGTCGGGTATTGGCCGGTGATCGCCTCACGAGCCGCCCTGGCCACGCAGGCGCGCGGACTCGGTATCGCGGCACCGGCCACGGAGGTGGTCGCCACCGAGGCGGCGGTCAAGGCGTGGGTGGCCGACGAGAGCTTCCCGGTCGTGCTGAAGACCGACGGCAGCTGGGGTGGGCGCGGAGTCACGGTCGTGCGCGAAGCCTCGCAGCTGGGTCGGGCCTGGCGGGCCACATCCGGCCCGCCGAGCCTGCCGAGGGCGGTCAAGCGCCTGGTGTTCAACCTCGAAGCCGGGCCGTTGGCGGCGTGGCTGCGGCGGGCCCGGCCGGTGGTCAACGTCCAGCAGTTCGTCCCGGGGCGGGAGGCTATCGTCACCGTGGCCTGCCTGGAGGGATCGGTTCTCGGGCTGGTCTGCCTCGAAGTCGTCGCGGCCACCGCGGAGAGGGGCCCGGCCGCCACCGTTCGGATCATCGACCACCCGGCCATGCAGGAGGCCGCCCGGCAGCTGGTGGCGCGGTTCCGGTTGAGTGGGTTCTGCGGCTTCGACTTCATCATTACCGACACCGGCGAGGCGCGGTTGCTCGAGCTGAACCCGCGGGTCACCCCTACCGCCCACCTGCTGGTCGAAGGCGACCCGCCGGTCGGCCGTACGCTCACCTTGTTTCCGGCCGTCAACTCCACGGCGCCGGAGCCGGGATCGTCGGCCACCGGAGTGCTCGACGTGCCCGTCCGCGCACCCGCGCTGATCCAGCACGGCCAGCGGCGGACGGCGCGGCAGCGCCGCCCGGTCGTGCGCCTGGTGCGACAGACGCGGCGCCGGTTGACCGATGCGTACCGGGCCGACCGTTAGGCCGACCGTCAGCAGGTGGATCGGGCGGGACGGCCGTCGAGGCGATCGCGGCTCCACTGCAGCAGCTCGGAGATGACTGGCGAACCGGCGGCCACGAGGCTCAGGTGGTCACGGTGCGGGTAGGTGCGGTAGTCGACCCGGCCGCCGCCGGCGCAGCGTTGACCGACGTATTCGGCCTGGGCGCTCGGCGTGACCACGGGGTCGGCGTCGCCTTGGGCGATGAGCACGGGCATGGGGATGGGGCCGGTGGGCGTGTTCTCCCGCAGCCGCTCGCCGACCGGGCCGGTCGCCGGATCTTTGGCCCAGATCGATTGGCGGAACAGGAGCAACGAGATGCCCGACAGGTAGACCCTCGAGTCGGACAGGCACCGGCTGGCCAGCTCATGAATTTGGACCGCCGCGGTGGGCCGGACGTACCGGCCGAAGTCGACATCCGGGTAGGTCTCGCTGTAGGCCTGGATGAGGTACGCGGCGTTGATGACGCCACCCTGACCCCGGCCCCAGTTGTCCGCCAACACGGTCAGGTTGCTGCCCGGGGCGAGTGTGGCGACACCGATGACGCCGGCGTCGGGGGCGTACGTGGGCGCGAGGATGCCCGTCCACAGGGCGGCGTTTCCGCCTTGCGAGTACCCCCAGACCAGGGTCTGACCGCCGAGGGTGACGGCGGAGAGTTGCCGGGCGGCCCGCACTGAATCGAGCACCGAGCGCGCCCCGCCCTGACCGATGAGGAATGGATGGGGCCCTGGGGTGCCCAGGCCGACGTAGTCGGTGGCCACGACAACCCAGCCCTGCGCGAGCACCCGGTCGAGCCCGGGCACCGCTGTCAACGAGTCGTCCAGTAGCGACGGTGCGCACTCCCGGGCGATGCCGGTGGCGCCGTGGGCCCAGGCGAGCACCGGCCGCGGCCCGGGCGGCGGCCGGTCGGCGGCGAGAACCAGCGCGCTGGCCACGGCCGCGGTGCGGTCGTCGCGTGTGGTCGTGTAGAGGATCCGCCAGGCGTGCGCTCCAGCCGGAACGGTTCGGTGGAATGGCTCGCTGCGCACCAGCACCCCCGGCGTGGCCGGGGCGACCGCGGGTGGTGTATAGAACCCATCGGGTCGCACGTCGGCCGCGTGCATCAGCTCGCTGACCGACACCAGCGCAACGGTGACCCCGAGCCCCACCATCGCCGCCCGGGTCGGCGGCACCCTCAACCAGGCCGGTTCGGCGATGGCCGACCACACCACGAGGACGCCGACCAACACCGAGATCACGAAGACGGTGACGCCCGGCCAGATCAGCACCAGGAGCCCGGTGATGACGCTGGCGGTCAGACGGGCCACCCGCGGTGCGGTGGGGGTGCCGGGTGCTGCGTGGGCCAACTCGAGCGCGGCGGTCAGGATGAGCCCGGCCGCCACCAGCACGAGCAATGCGGCCAGCGACTTGACCGGGCTGAATATCAAGACTGCGCCGACGATGACGCATAACGGCCTGACGCACAACAGCCTGACGCACCACTGTCCGACGGCCACTTTGGCAGCCTACTGGGCAATCGGGCCAACCGGCCGGCGGCGTAAACATCCACAGTGGAGTTGCCGAATATGTAAGAAAGGCGTCAGTCGGCGGTCGACATCCGGGTAGCTTGCGGGGAGATAGAGTACGCGGTTGGCAGTTGTGAAGGAGCCGGGCAGTGCAGACCGAGGAGAAGGTCACCGACGAGATACTCGACCTCAGGGTCGGGCAGCGGGTGGAGGTCCGGCGCCCCGAGGAGATCCTCGCCACCCTCGACGAGCGCGGGGAACTGGACTCGCTGCCCTTCATGCCGGAGATGCTGCAGTACTGCGGCCGCCAGTTCACCATCTACAAGGTGGCCCACAAGCTGTGTGACACGCTGACCCTGACCGGCATGCGGCGGATGGAGAACGCGGTACACCTCGCGGGCGTGCGCTGTGACGGCGGCGGGCACGACGGCTGCCAGGCAGCCTGCCTGATCTACTGGAAGACCGCCTGGCTCAAGCCGGTGGAGGCGCCGGCGGAGGCAGCGGTGCCGGATGGCTCGCGGCTGTTGCCGCTGTTGGTGTCGGCGAGCCGCAAGCCGCCGGGTGCGGACGGGTCGCCCCGGTACTCCTGCCAGGCCACCGAGATCCTGCGCGCGGCGCCGGAGACCGTACCGGTGCGCGAGCTGCGTCAGTATGTGCGCGATGTGCGCAGTGGAAACGCCAACCTGTGGTGGACCCTGCGGGCGTTCGGAGTCGGTATCTTCAACCAGGTGCAGAACCGTAGCCGGGCGTGGCCCCGCTGGCTGCGTTTCCGCGGTGGCCTGCGCTGGGGATTCCTGAAGGGCACCGCCGAGCGGACGCCGACCGCCGAGATCGGCCTGCAACCGGGGGAGCTGGTCAGGGTCCGGTCCAGGGAAGAGATCATGAAGACCCTCGACCAGAGCTTGAAGAACCGCGGGATG
>JBLNGJ010000013.1:0-15865 GCA_050264675.1 Micromonosporaceae bacterium | reverse complement strand
GCTATCGGCAGTTCGGTGAAGCGGAACTGTGACGCCAACGCGGTACGGGTTTCGGCCGACGCCGACGGCCGCTGAGCCGCGACGTAGATCCCGGCCACCAGCACGATCACGAAGACACTGGGAATTAGTCGGCGAAAACCGCCGACGGGTTGGGATGGCAATGGTACCCCTCTGGTTGGGTGGCGGATGACGTGCGGCGGTTGCCGTTCCGGCAGAATGTCGACACACGGATATGCTCAGGTCACTGTCCCCGGAATGTCTTCTTGGAAAATGCCGGCTGCTCACGTCCGGTAGCCAGTGTTCGAGCGGCAGCCGGACCCTTTACGCTGCGCATGTCCGACGCACCGTCGCTAAGCCGTTGCCAGCTTCAGGAAGGATCCGTGCACGACGACGAGGGCGTCGTCACGTTCGCCGAGGTCCAGCGACAGCAGGTTACCGACGAAGATCGTGTGGTCTCCACCATCGTAAGAACGCCTCACCTCGCATTCGAAGTGAGCGAGCGCGCCGGCGATGAGCGGGGCCCCAGTGTGCGGCCCAGGCAGCCAGTCCACCACGTCGAATTGTTCTTTGCCGAGCGGTCGGCGACGATCGGCGAAATGCCGGGCGATCGATTCTTGACTGCCCGCGAGGACGGAAACCGCGAACGCTCCACTCTCGACGAGTGACTCATGCATGACAGCCTCGCGCCCCACGCAGACGAGGATCAACGGCGGCGTGAGCGACACCGACGTGAACGAGTTGGCGGTCATCCCGTGCGGGCGGGCGCCGCCAACGGTCACCACGGTCACGCCGGTCGCGAAGGAACCGAGCACCCGGCGAAGCCGCGCGGTGTCGGTGACGTCGCCAGACACCCTGGACTGGGTGTCCATATCTCACCTCCCGGTGGCCCGCTGTACGCGGATCTTCTTGGTGTATGGCTCAAGGGCGCGGACCAGCGACTCCGGCACGCGCGTCGGAGTCGTGCGCTGGTTGGGCCCCCGCATGCACGCCACCCGCTGCCGGCCCCGGGCGACCAGCGTCTCCGCCCCCCCAGGGTCAAGGCGGACGTAGTCGAAGCTGAACTCGAGCTGGGTCTGGGCGAGGTCGACCAGACGCATCCGGATGGACAGCTCGTCGAACGCGGTCAGCTCAGCAAAGAACTCACAGTCCACCTTCAACGTGAACAACTTGAGATCGGCCTGCAGATCGGCGAGCACCTCGGGCGCGTGCGACTTCAGGAATATCTCGCGGCAGCGTCCCTGCCAGCGAAGGTAATGGACGTAGTACACGTTGCCGACAAGGTTCGTCTCCTCGAACCCGACCGTGTGCGCATACTCGAAGTATTTGTCCATCCCCTACCCGACCCTCCCGACCGCGACAGCGCAGACAACCGGCTCGGCCACCTCACGAAGCGTCGTCGTGAACACCGCCACGAGGAGCTCACCTGAGCTGAACACGGTCCAACCGTCCGATGTGGTCGATGACAGGAACAACGGATCCCGAGGGGTACGGCCGGCTTTCGCCAGGCACTCCACGGCGGCCCAGACGCGGGTCGCGGCGGTGTCGAGGCTCTCCCCGGTCTCACTAGCGACCACAGTGGCCAGGTCAGCATGGGCCGCGAGCAGGCCTTGCCACACCGCCCACGACCGCACCTCCACGGGCTGGATGTCGCAGGCGACGGTGTCGGCGGCGGCCACGCACAGCGTGACGCCGGCCCCGTGCGCCGCCGAGATGTTGCGCTCGCCGCTCACCTCCGGCCGGCCATCCGGGCGGTACTGAACCTGGACCGGCCGACCGAGGGCCCGACCCGCCGCCAGCGCGGTCTGTCCCCGGCGCCAGCGAAGCGCTTGACGTGAGGTTTCCTCGGACGCGTCCGGAACCGGACCGTCCGGCTCGACCACGACGCTGACCGACACGCGGAGCAGGTCATCCAGCGAACGCTCGAGGAATGGGCCGAGCAGCGGCGCGACCCAGGGCCCTCGTCCATCCTTCTTCCGTACCGCCCGCAGGCGCAGGCCAGCCCATCTCTCCACAACTTCGCCCGAGTCGGTGCGTAGGGCAACGTCGTAGACGTAGGTGTCGCCGTCGCGGCTGCGCTCCGAGGCACAGAACCGCAGCTGCGCACCGGAGACCATCTTCGCCCCGGCCGGATACACGCGCTCGATGCCGGCCGGCAGCAGGGTCGCGTGTGGTACGCAGACCTGGTTGCCGTGCATGAGCGAGTCACGCACGCCCGGATCGCCGAGGATCAGCGTGTCGGGTAGGTAGCTGGCAAACCACGGCACGTCCACCGCCGCCACCTCGACATCCACCTGGCGGGCCGCGGCCCGATGGTACCGGCGCAGGCGCTGGAAACGGCTGCCCTGGAAGAGGGTGTCGGCGTAGAGTTCGGTGACCGGGTCCAGGGGCACGGGCGGCAGTCCGGCCGGGATCTGCTCGGGCTCACCGGCAAGGTCGACGCCGTCGGCGTCCGCCGCTGGCGCGTATCGTAGCCGGGCTCGGAAATGCTCGGCCGCAAAGTTGGTCTCACCGCTGAAAATAACCGCGTCCACGGTGTCGTCATCGGTCACCACGGCCGCCACCTGAATAGTGGTGCTCCCGTCGGGAGGGACCACGATCGGACGCATCAGCTCGACCTGTTCGAACGTCGGCACCGTCTCCGATCCGGTGACCGCGGCGGCCACTTGGGCCATCGCCTCTAAGCCGAACACGGCCGGGAACAACATATTGCCGTCGAGCAGGTGATCGGGAAGGTAGAGATCGGTCTGGCCACTCAGCTCCACCTCGCTCACCAACTCCACGCCGTGGTAACGCACGAGCGGCTTCCCCACGAACCGCAGCAACGGCATCGCCGGCCAGTCAAGCTGTACGGTGTCGACACCCTCCACCCGCCCGCTGACCACCACGACCGTCGGCGCGTCCGGATCGTCGAGCACCCGCCGCATGATGTCAACGCCCCGCTCGGGCGTGATCGGCGTGATCCCGTCACGGATGAGCGACTCGACCACCGACAGGCGCTCGCCCATACCGACGCCGGACCAGACTGACCACTCCAGACACAGTGTCCGGCAATGGGGATTCTGTTGCCCGTACTCGACTGTGCGCTCGGCCAGCCACTCGTTGGCGGTCGCGTAGTGGGCCTCGCCCCGAAGTCCGGCGCGGCCGATGATGCTGCCGAAGGTCACCAGAAGCCGGACCTGGGCCGGGTCCACCGCCGCCAGCACGGCATCGAGGCCGTCGATCTTGGGCGCAAATGTGCGCCGGAAGGCGGCCATGTCCAGGTTGGTCAGGGCGATCGGCTCGTTGAGCCCGCTGCCGTGCAGCACCGACGTCACCGGGCCGAGCTCTTGCGTGACCTCGTGCACCGCCCGCCGCACCTGTTCGGGTTGGCTGACGTCCGCTCGCACGTACGACACCGCGAGACCGGCGTCGGTCATCCGCTTCAGGTTCGCGGCCAATTCGTCGTCGGTGGCCGGGTCGGACCGTCCGAGGATGGCCAGCTTGGCGCCGCTGTCAACCGCGACCGCCAGGGCGCACTCGGCTGTGATGCCCTTGCCGCCGCCGGTCACGAGCAGCACGTCGGTGTTGTCGAGCGCCGGGTAGGTGCGGGCCGGCCGGACCGGCATCGCCCGCAGGGTGGGCACGTGACGTACACCGTTGTGGTCGTAGTAGACCTCGACGAAGCCGGCCGTAGCCGCGACCTCGGCGACGACCCGGTCGATAACGTCAAGCGTCATCGGCGTGTGCACAATGGTGATGCGCAGGTGGGGTGCCTCCAGTCGCAGGGTCTTGGCCAGACCCGCCGCACCCCGTCCATCCTGGAGCAGCACAAGCCTGGTGCCGGCGTCGCCGCCCAGGACCGATTGGGCGCCCCGCAATGCCAGCTCCAGGTGTCGTTCCTCGCATCCCTCCGGCAGGCACACGAGGACACCCGAGCCCACGTTGGCGGTCTCAATGGCCAGGCGCAGCGGCTCGACGAGACTGCCCTCGCCGTACACCTGCCATTGACCGTTGGCCTCGTGGGCGAGGCGCGCCGGCACGGGCATCTCATCGAAGTCGAGGCGCCAGGCCCGAGCCCACGGCGCCGCTCCCGCGACGAGCGGGACAACCGGGGCGTCGGTGTCCACCGCCGTTTCGGCAATCGTCGTCAGCGCATCGGCGAGCTCGCGGACAGTGGCCGTCGCGAAGTTGACCGGCACCTGCGCCAAGGAAAGGCCGAGACGCCGGGCGACCTGGTTCACAACCTGCCCGACGGTGATTGAGCTCAGATGCAGGTCATCCAGAAGGCGGCTGCCTTCGTGTACCAGTTCCGCCGGCAGCTCGGCCCGCTCGGCCGAGATCCGGCGCAACAGGTCCAGGGTGGATTCGGTCGGAGCTGGTTCCGGAGCCAACTCGGGCGCTTCGTCGGCCATCACGATCTCCGGCGCGAGCAGAGCTCCACCGGTGCCGCCGGTCCGGTCGGTGCCGTCGGCGCCGACCGTCAGCGGCGGCGCGGACTCACAGGGGCTGGCGAAGAACGTGAGCTCCGCACCGACCTGCAAGGGTCGGATGAGCCGGCCATGGAACAGGGCCGGGTCCACCCGGCATGCACCGACGACGTAGGCCGCACCGACGACGCGGAGGAGGCTGGCCATCGACTCGTCGTCGGTGTCGATGGATACCGCCGGAACGGTCGTGGATGCTGCCGACAGGCTGGCGAGGCCGCGGCCCGGTCCGACCTCGACGAAGAGATCGACGTCCTTGGCCGCTAGCGCCACCGCCTGGCTGAACAGCACTGGGTCAACGATCTGCCGCCGGAGTAGAGCCACCACGTCAGTGTCGGGAGCCAACTGCTCGCCGGTGACGGTCGATATGACCCGGCGCCCGACCCGGCCGAAGTCCTCGTTAGCCAGGAGCGCGGCAAACGCGTCCACGGCCGGAGCAACCAACGGTGAATGGAAGGCGTGCGACACCGCGAGCCGTACGCTTCGCAGGCCAGCGCCGGACGCCTTGGCGCAGGCGTCGGTGACCGCATCGACCGGTCCGGCGATGACCGTCTGGTTCGGACCGTTGTAGGCGGCGATCACCACGGGGAGGTCCGCGATGATCTGCTCAATCGTCTCGGGGGCGGCGCTGATGCTCGCCATCGTGCCGGTCAGGCTGTGCCCGGCCATCGTCGCGCCCCGGAGGCGCGCCACCCGCAGGAGTACCTCCCCGTCCATGACGCCGGCCCAATGGAGCGCGGCGATCTCACCGAGGCTGTGACCTACCGCCACGGTCGCCTCGATGCCCAATATGGACAGTGCTTGCAGCGCGGCGAGGGAGCCGGTGACCACGCGGGGCTGTGCGACCTGGGTCGCCACCGTGTCTCTGCTGGCGGGCAGCGCCGCCGCGCGGTAGATCTCGTCGACCTCGACAAAACGCCGGCGCAGGGCGCCGCCGCTCACACCATTGCCGAGACCTTGACCCGGGAACAGGAAGCCGATCCGGGCCGGACCCTTCACTTGGCCGAGCATGAGCTGGCCGTCGTCCGAGAACAAGGTGGTCTCGCCCGCGTCGAGTGCGTCGGCCACGCGCCGAAGCCGCGTCACGGCGTTGTCCGGCGTGGAAACGATGACGGCGGCGCGATAGGGCCGGTCCTGCAGGTCGCGGTGCAGCGCGGCCGCCAGGTCGCTCAGCTGCGCGTAGGCGAGGCGGGGGATGAACTCGATCAGATGCTCCAGCCGCTCGCGCAGCCCCGCCGCGGTGGCGTCGTCCAGGAGCAACAGCTCACTGTCCTGGGCGGACGATGCCAGTGTCATGGTCCGCGAGTCGAGCCGATTGCGCCGCCGCGGCCGCGGGTTGTCGAGCACGACATGAGTGTTGATACCGCCGAACCCCATCGCCGTCACCGCCGCCCGCACGGGTACGCCGGACGGCCAGGGCTCAGCCTTGCGCAGCACTCGTAGGACCGACGCCTCCTCGGCGAGCACCTCATGCGGGTCGACACAGCCGAGCGCCGGGGGGAGGACCTCATGGCGCACGGCCATCGCCGTCTTGATGAGGCCGGCGACACCCGCCGCGGCTTTGGTGTGGCCGATCATCCCCTTGATCGAGCCGATCGTGGCTGGTGGGCCGCCCGGGGCTGCTGACCGGCGGGCCCGCGCCAGCGCGGTGAGCTCGGTGGCGTCGCCGACCTGCGTGCCGGTGCCGTGTCCTTCGAACAGGGCGACGGTGTCAATGCCGAAGCCGCATCGTTCGTACGCGCGCCGCAGCGCCAGTTGGTATCCGGCGATCGCGGGCCGGGTGATGCCGCCCTTGCCGTCCGAGGAGATTCCCCATCCGGCGACCGAGGCGTAGATGCGGTGACCCGCCTCCAGCGCATCCGGCTCACGCATGAGGACGACCATTCCGCAACCCTCACCTGGCCAGAAGCCGTTGGAGCGACGGTCGTAGATGCGCATCTCGGAGGTCGCCAATGCGCCGGTCTTCGCGAAGCCGATGATTTCGAACGGGTCGATGGAGAGGTCGACCCCACCGGCGACGGCGACGTCAATCTCATCATCGATGAGCGCCTTGCAGGCGGTCGTTACCGACAGCAGGGACGACGCGCACGCCCCGTCCACTGCGTACCCGCCGCCGTGGAGGTCGAAGTAGTTACAGATCCGGCCAGCGATGGTGTTCGACAACGCCCCGGCCAATGTGTCCTCGTCGACTGGAGGGAACGGGCTCTTGAAGCTCACCTCGAAGTCGTCGAGGAACGTATTGAGCTCGTCGTCGTCCCACTTTTGTCCCTTCAGCGCCGCGAGGACCGTGCGCCGCACATAGGGCCAGCGCAGCCGCAACTGGTTGGCGCGGGTGAACTCGCCGGTGAGACTGTTGCCCACCACGACACCAGTGCGCTCTCGCGGCAGCCCCTCACCCATCGGGAAGCCGGCGTCGGCCAGCGCTAGGCCGGCGATATCGAGCGCGAGCCAGTGCGTCAGATCAGTGCTCCGGTAGGTGCTGCCCGCGATCTTGTGTGCGATCCGATCGAACTGGTATCCCTCGATCACCGCCGCCTTGCGGGTGTAGAAACGGTCCGGTGTGCTCGGATCGGCGTCCCAGTAATCCTCGAGCCGCATCCTCACGTCGGGCAGTTGGCGGAACGCGCGACGCCCGGCCAGCGCGTTCTCCCACAGTTCTCGTGGTGAGGTGGCGTCCGGGTATCGACAGCCCATCCCGACGATGGCGATCCTGGTCACTTCGCACGACCTACCTTCCGAAGGCTACGAACTCGTTCGCGATGCGCTGGCGCCAGACTTCGAACAAGGGCAGTTCGTCTTCGTCTTTGTCCCCTTCGTCCGGCAGGGCCTCATCGGTGACCTTCGCCGCCTGCGCCACCGACATCGCACACAAGACCTGAGTGGCGAGTTCGTTGTGTGGCTCAACCAGGTCGGCGCGGACACGGGCGCCCGCGGCGAAGGCGGCGCCCTGCGCGACGTGTGGGAGGTATTCCCCCGCCGCGTCGCGCAACGCCCGGAGCTCGGCCTCGTCAACCCCACCGGCATAGGTTGCCGCCAGGCCGCTGCCGCTGTAGAGATCCGGCCGGCGGTGCTCAGGGAACGAGTCGAGGATCCGCGTGAGGAGGGTGATGTCAGTGCCGCAGACGAACCACATCGCCCGACCGATTCCCTGGTCGATCGCCCGGTTCGCGTACCAGTTGTGCTTGCCCGACGGCCATGGGAAGGACGGATCCCGGAACTGCTGGCGCACATACCGGTCGGTGTGGAAGTAGGCCTGGTGGAACCCGTACCCGTCCAGGGCGAGCCAGCGCAGCAGCGGGTCGGGCAGGTACAGAGCATTCCACCGGAACCTCGGCAGGCGGGCCATCGCCCATCCGATCCCGACGTAGGTCATGTAGATGTGTGCGTCGGCGCGCCCGCCAAAGAACTCGGCAACGCGACCGCCCCGGCCGAACGGGAGGCCGTCGCGGACGGCAAACCCCATGGCGGCTCCTTCGTAGGCGAAGCCGCGGTAGCGGGCCGGCACCCGCTCGAGGTTCGCCTCGGCCGCGGCGGCCGATCGCGCCTCGGCAGCGAACCCGTACCCGGTCAGGAAGTTCCGCCCGATCGACTCGAGCGTCTCGCGCGACTCGTCACTCTTGACCGGGAACCCACGTACCGCTAGCTTCGTCGCCGTCATGTCGGGCGTCAGGATTCGGCGCCTCAGCGCTCCCCAAGAACTCACCCGGCGCCTCGGACTGTGCCGGCGAAGGGGCATCGACGCCGACGACGCACTCGGGCGGCGACCGCCCAGGTTCGCTCCCGCCGTGCCACTGAGGCGGCCGCCAAACGGCGCGTAGTTGGGTATGAAGCGCCCGCGGATCGTCGCCCGCCACATTTCGTACGCGGGAAGCGTCGCCGAGCGCAACTGGGCCTCGGCGACGTCGTCGGCGATGGCGGACGCGGCTTCGACCGACAGGTCGGTCAGCGCGGTCGTCGCTTCGCTCGTGTAGGTCGGTGTATACCCCGAGAAGTCACGGGCCTTGGCCGCGAAAACGGCGCCCTGCGCCAGATCAGGCTGGTACTCACCGGCAGCCTCGCGCAAGAGGAGGAGATCGCTCCGCTCGGCTCCACCCGCGAACGTCGCCGCCAGGCCGACCCCGCTCCAGAGATCCGCCCGGCGGCCGGGCGCGAACCGGTTGACAGCCACCGCGACCTCATCCACCTGTCCACCGTGGATGAACCACAGCGCTCGACCGACACCCTGGTCGAACGCGCGGGGAAAGTAATCGGCCCAGCCGCCCCAGGGGTATGGCTTCGGCCGAGCCTGAAGATGCACCCACCGCTCGGTCTCGAAATAGGCCCGGTCGAAGCCATACCCATCCACGGCGAGCCAGCTCATCGTCGGGTAGTACGGCGTCCCGGTCAGGTCCGGTAGAACCTTCTTCCACAGCGGACGCGGGAGCCGAGCCATGGCGAAGCCGATGCCGATATAAGTGAGGAACGTGTGACGCTGGGCCGGCCCGCGCATCAGGTTCCGGACGCGGGTCCCCCGTCCGCCGCCCATGGCGTCCCGGACCGTCAGCGCCATCGTGACACCCTCGTAGGCGAAGCCGCGCAGCTCGGGCTCGACGAGCTCGACCCGTCGCTCCAGTTCCCACTGCTCACGCAGCTCGATGCCCCACTCGAAACCCAGGATCACCGACTGAGGAATCGCCTCGAGACGGCGTGTCGCATCCGACGGTGTCACCGGGAAGCCGCGCTCGGCAAAGGTGACACTGGCCAACGAGGGGGTCAACATCAGTCGGCGGAAACAGCCCAACACGGCCGGCATAACGTCACATCCAAGCGTCAGTCCGCACCAGCACCGCCGGGCGACGGCGAATCCATCCTGTATGGGGGCCGCAGGATGGCGCTCCTTCCGGTGTGCGCTATGCGTAGTCGGCCGCGGTATCCGAGGACGTCATTCCCTTGCGAGCGTCGAGCCGGCCGCTCGGCGCCATGCGTGTGCTCACTGGTCTATACCAGAGGTACTGCCAACTGCACCTACAAACGGGAATCCCCTTGAAGCTGGGCGCTTACGGAGATGCCGGCCCACACGTAGGTTTGCGCAACGTTAGAGGTGCGTTCTCGCCGCGGCATCACCACGATGGTGTACCGGGCCCACCGAGAAAGGAGACCGCCTTGCCTTCTGAGATCTCCGAGGACGACCAGTCACGGATGACGATCGAGGCCTTCGCGGACACTATTATTCCGGGCGAGAAACGGTTTCCCGGCGACGACGCGATCGCCGGCGCGACGACCGGCGGCGGTGCGGTGGCGGCCGGCGCTGTCGAGCTTCTCCAGCTCTCCGCCGTCGGACTGGTGGACACCCTGGACATGCTCGTCGTCACGTTGAACGATCACGCCGAGCGGTACGCGCAGGAGCATGAGCTCGAGCTGAATAAGTCACTGCCACCATTCGTTGCGCTTCCCTTCTCCGACCGCACGGCACTGGTCCAAACGCTGACCGATCCGACCCATCCGGAGAAGGAGCTGTGGGTCGGCCTCGCCCTCTTCTCGAACATGGCCTACGACTGTGCCGCCCACCTACCCACGGCAACCGCGATCGAGAACGGGCACCCGGGCCTGGTCGCGATGGGAGTCTTCAAACCGGACACCGATGGGCTCTGGCGGTTCCCTCGGTTCTCCTACGGTCGCGCCCTGGCCAGCCTCCATCCAAACACGACCGTAAACGGAAGTCCGGCATGAACAGGATTGAACAGACCGACATCGCGGTCATCGGCAGCGGTTTCGGCGGCGCGATCGCCGCCTACCACCTGGCCGCTGGAGGGGCACGCGTGGTGGTCCTCGAGCGCGGACCGTGGCTGAAGGCCGACGAGTTCGACCACGACTTCCAGCTTGGCTCGTCGTACACCCGCATCTTCGACTTCACCCTGGGCGACGGGATGAGCGTGCTCGGGGGCAACTGTGTGGGCGGCGGCAGCGTCGTCTATTTCGCCGCGATGCCCCGCGCGCCTCGGTTCATCTTCGAACGCCAGGGCAGCATCGGACGCCGGATGTGGCCAGCCGATGTCAACCGAGACTCGCTTGAGCCGTGGTACGACCGGATCGCCGAGGCGCTCCCGATCCAGCGGCAGACGTGGTCCGATGTCACCTACGCCGGCGGGCTCTTCGCCGCGGCGTGCGCGCACGCGGGACGCACGGCGAATCCGGTGCCGACCGCGGTTGACGGATCGAAGTGCACGAACTGCAACTGGATGATGGCCGGGTGCCGCTTCGACGCTAAGCGGTCCCTGCTGCTCAACTACATCCCGGCGGCGGTAGCCCACGGCGCGCAGATCCGACCGCTGCACGAGGTGCAGTCGTTGTCGAGGGCACCGCAGGGCGGCTACCGTGTGCATTTCAACATCGTGGACGACGAGGATTACCGCCTCTACAACGGACATGGCGCGATCGACGCCCGGATCGTGGTCCTGGCTGCGGGTGCCGGCGCAACGCCGGTGATTCTGCAGCGATCGGAGGACGCGCTCGGGCCGATGCCGCACGCCGTCGGTCGGTACTTCTCGGGTAACGGTGAACGGCTCAATACGGCCATCATCAATGAGGACCGCGCCCGTGAGTTGCTTGGCCTGGATCGCGGCGACGGCTTCGCCTACGCAGCGAACCAGATCGGCAAAGGACCGGTCGTGGCAACCTGGAACCGGCTCGACGGCAGCCTGCCCGAATACTCGCGCTACTCCCTCGAGCAGCTCTACTTCCCACCCGGCCTCGGTACGATCCTGGCCCAGGTTCCCGACGCCACCGGACCGACCTGGTTCGGTGTGGAGAAGAAGGCGATGCTCAGCCAGTGGCAGTCCTGGCTGACTATCTTCACCATGGTCGAGGACGACAACGAGGGTGTCTTCGGCCCGCCGCCACCGACCGGCAACGCCACCCGCATCTCGCAGCAGATGCTCGGACGCGGGGCGTTGCGCTACGATCCAACGCCCAACACACTGCGCGGATGGGCGATCTCCGACGCCGACGTGCGCGACATTTTTGAACGCGACGGGCTGGCCAAGGTTATGCCGTGGACGAACGACCTCGTCGGCGCGTACACCGTGCATCCCTTGGCGTCGTGTCGCATCGGCGACGATCCGGCCACCTCGGCCCTCGATGGCCGTCATGAGCTGCGGGGGCATCCGGGCATCTTCGTTACCGACGGCTCGGCCGTTCCCTGTGGACTCACCGTCAATCCGGCCATGACGATTTCGGCGCTGGCGGAGCGGTCGGTGCCCCACATCGTGCGGGCCGCTCAGGAGCGCGGCGTGGCCGTCACCTACGGTGCGCCATCGCCGGACGGATCGACGAGCGGGCGCCGCGCGGTGCTGGCGGGCCGGTAACAGGCGGGAGTTGGATCAGGGGCGGGCGTGTTGCGCCCGCCCCTGATGCCTGTGACCGAGCGGCCCAACGGACCAGCCTCACACCGTATGCACCATCATCGGCAGGCCGCCCGAGATCCGCAGCGAAAGCATGGGCTCCGGCACCACCACCCGGCCGGGCGGCGATTCCAGCCGCAGGTAGCGCGCGAGGGTGGCGACAATGAAGACGGCCTCCAACATACCCAGGTTGTTGCCCACACAGAACCGTGGCCCGGCGCCGAACGGGATGTAGGCGTACCTCGGTCGGCCCGCGTGCCGATCCGGGGCGAAGCGCTCCGGGTCGAACCGCTCCGGGTCCGGCCAGAACTTCGGATGGCGGTGCAGGGTGTACGGGCAGATCAGCACGTCCGCGCCAGCCGGGACACGGTAGCCACCGACGTCGTCGTCGGCCAGGGCCCGGCGAGGCAGGAGCCACACTGGAGGGTAGAGGCGCATTGCCTCTTCAATCACCATTCTGGTGTAGTTTAAGCGGTTCAGGTCGTCGTAGACGGGGAGTCGGTCGTCCAGCACCGCCACTGCCTCAGCGTGCAGCTGCTGCCAGACCGCGGGATGGCGATCGACCAGATGCAACGTCCACCCGACGGTGCTGGCGGTGGTTTCGTGCCCGGCCAGCAGTAGCGTCACCAGTTCGTCGCGCAGCCGTAGCTGCCCCGTACGGGGATCCGGCTCCTGTCCTGCCGAGACGATCAGGCGGGACAACACGTCTTCGCGACCTTCGACCTGCTCGCCCCGCTGGGCCACGAGCTCGTGCACGATGCTCTCCAGATCCGCCCGGGCGCGACGGAACCGTTGCTGGCGGGGCAGCGGGATCCAGGTAGGCACCGCGCCCAGCGTGGCCAGTTCGAACATGGCCTGGTCCTGAACGGCCTCAAAGGACGATCCGACCGAGTCGAAGGCGTCGAGGTCCGCGTCGAGCAGGGTCCGTCCGAGTACCCCTAAGGTCAGCGCGGTCATCTCCCGCACGATGTCCACCGGCCCGTGACCCACGTGGGCCCGGAGCCGGGATACCAGGTAGCCCGCCTCCTCGGCGATGATGCCAGCCTGGCGGGCCATCCGGCGGCTGGAAAACGCGGGCTGGATCACCGAGCGCTGCTTGCGCCACACCTCACCCTCGCTGGTCAGCAGCCCGTCGCCGAGTGCCCGTCGGGCGTGTACCTCGCCGATCCCCTTGTGGTAGTTGGCCGCGTTGTCGGCGAGGACGTGCTTGGCGTAATCCGGATGATTGAAGAGGTAGAGCGTCTTCGGCCCGACCGGAATGCGCGCGGCGTCACCGTACTTGTTGACCGCGGAGGTCAGCATCCCGAGGCGGTCACGGTTCATGATCATGAGCATCTGCAGCGCCGCCGTCCGGGGCGGCCCCGGCAGGTTCGGGCCATTCACGGTGCTGGGGGCGGTATCCGGCCCGGCCACATGAAGCTCGGATTCGGTCATGTCCGCACCTCGTTTCGAACCCGGTCTGGCAACGTCTTCTCCTCCGGCCATCGGTCGTCCTCTGGCCAGGCGATTTGGTCGATAGCGTCGCGAAGGCGACCCACCTGGGTCACCTCCGGGCTTGCTGTCGCCGCTGCGCACACCCCACACGGGTTCAGGTCAGCACACCGCAACTGGCTGCATCTGTCACGGCTTCGGCACCTCGAACAAGCCGGGTACCTTGGTTACCAGCGCCCGGTCGCCTGAAGCGCGCAGCCGCCCTCGCATGAACAAGAGCAACGGATTGGCGTTGCCGGTCACCATGCGCAGCAGGTCCACCGCGCCAATGGTCAGCGTGAGTCGGGGCGCGTGCTCCGGCTTGGCCGAGAGCCGGCATTGTCCTTGAGCGATTACCAACTCGTACGTATCAACGCCCCCGTCTGGTCGGTCGCCGACGTTCCAGTGCAGCACAGCGTCGAGGTTCTTGGCTCGGTCGGGCCGAAACACGCTCGACATGTCCCGGAAAAGCTTGTCCAGCAGCGAGGAACGTCGTTCGCCCTCCACAAGAGACTCGAGCTCGCCGTGGCCGGCCGCCTTGACCGCTCGGGCGAATTCGAGTGGCGGCACCGTCTCCGGATCGATGTCCTCAATTGACATGACGAAGACTATCGATCACGGCTGGGCCCAGAGCCAACCTCTACGTTGCGGTCATTTGGCACGTCCGGTCAACGCCCGCCAGACCTCTCCGTCGAGTTCCACCATTCTGCCCGCGCCGGGGCCCGCCGCGATCGCGTATCCGTGCAGTATTCGCGCGGTGGCCACGTGGACGAGCTCGGTGCCGCGCCTGACGTAGCAGTCCATCTGGGCGTCGAACATGAGGTTGCGAAGGATGCCGGTGACAGCGAATGTCGTATGAATGATCTCCTCCATATGCGCCGCCGCTCTCAACTGGACGCGACAGCGCGATACCACCGGGATCCATGACCGTTCGTTCAGCAGCCGTCCGACCGAGATACCACGGTCGACCAGAAACCGGTCGACCACCTCCTCCAGGGCCCGAACGAACCCGGAGTGCTGCACCCGGTCGGAGAAGTGGCAGTAAAAGTACGGCGCGCGCCAGGACCACAGGAAGGTGCCCGGGCCGGACCCGAGGACCGACTCCACCGAGTCCCCAGTGCCCAGACGTACCGGTGCCGGCTGCGATGGGGCCGCCGCATCAGCGAGGTCGACCACCTCAAGCGCCCGCAGCAGATCCGGGGCCGGGCGATACTCGTTCGCGGTGCGCTCCCGGACCAGAGCCACGGTCACCTTTCCCCGCAGGACGGTCACATCGTGGTCATCCCGGGCCGCCAACAGCCTGACGTCGAGTTCGGAGCCGGTGCCGATGACCTCCGCGCGTACGCGATCGTCGAGCTCGAGCACGGCGGGCAACTGCACCGAACAGTCCACAATCTCGAACCCCAAGCCGTGGCCGAGATACAGGTCGCGGCTGTTCGTGCCGCGGTCCTCGAGCCACCGCAGCAGCGCCTGCTCCACGAGGTAGATGAGGTGTTTGAAGCCGATCCACGTTCGGATATTGGCGCCCTCATACCCGGGCCAGCCATGGACCACGGTCGTTCGCGGCGGTGTGGTAACGGTCATCGGCGCCAGAATCAGGCTTTGTCCACCAAGGTGATGGCGAGCTTGGGACACCCGCGCGCCGCCGTCTCGGCCGCGCGCCAATCGGACTCGGCCGGATGCTCCACCAGCACCTGGAGTACGTCGGACGAGTCCAGCTGGAAGAGGGTGGGTGCGATCCCGACGCAGATCGCGTTGCTGTCACACCTGTCGTAGTCGACAACAACCCGCATCGCCACACTCCTTCCCCAGCAGCGCATGTGTGTGTCAGCGTCGTCAACGCACCTACGAAGTCGCAACTTCCGCTGTGCGCCGCCAACGGTCGGGCTCAGGTACTGCGTAAAGCGCAGCCGCACTCGAGCAATCTGTACGACGACGGCGGACCGGTGCCACTCGTACCCTGACAGCATTCAGTTCTTAGCCGCCGCCGGGGAGAGCATCATGCCCATCGGCAGCGGCGCGTCCGTGAGCAACGCCAGAGATGCCTCGGACAAGTCGGCCAGGCACGCTGGTGGCGAGTCGTCCGTCGTGGCGCGGGTGATCGCGAGGGCCGCATGCCTGGCCGGATCGTGCTAAGAGGAATGAGATTGCCGTGACTAACCCGTTCGAGGATGCTGACGCCCTGTACCTGGTCCTGGTGAATGACGAAGGCCAGCACAGTTTGTGGCCGGCTGACATCGCCGTCCCGGACGGTTGGGTCACAGTGCATCACACGGACTCTCGCTCGAATTGCATTGAGTATGTCGAAAAGCACTGGACTGACATGCGGCCGCACAGCCTCGTCCGAGCCGAGCGTGGTGAATGAGGTGGAGCCGCTGACCGCCGCGGAGCGCGATCTGGTCACCACCCAATGGAACGACACGGCCCGGGACGTACCCACACTGACGCTGCCCGACCTGTTCACCACCCAGGCCGCCCGCACGCCTGACGCGATAGCGGTGACCTGCGCCGACGTGTCCTGGACCTATGCCGAACTTGACGCCCGGTCCAACC
>JBLNGJ010000012.1:0-5459 GCA_050264675.1 Micromonosporaceae bacterium | reverse complement strand
GTCCAGGCTGCCGTACACGTCGAGCCTGGGGTAGCGCGGATCGTCGCTCTTCCACACCGGGATGGGCGAGCCCCAGAACCGGTTGCGGCTGATCGACCAGTCGCGGGCGTTGGCCAGCCACTTGCCGAACGAGCCGTCCTTGACGTGCCCGGGCACCCAGGTGATCTGCTGGTTGAGCTCGAGCATGCGCTCCTTGACCTTCGTCACCGCAACGAACCACGACG
The DNA here is from genome assembly GCA_050264675.1 of Micromonosporaceae bacterium. Lineage (GTDB taxonomy): Bacteria > Actinomycetota > Actinomycetes > Mycobacteriales > Micromonosporaceae > JBLNGJ01. Next base: position 5,235 of record JBLNGJ010000012.1, on the reverse strand, counting down.
AGACGGCCTTGTAGACCAGCGGGGTGTCGCAGCGCCAGCAGTGCGGGTAGGAGTGGACGTAGTTGTCCTGGCGCACCAGCATGCCGCGCTGACGCAGCTCCCGCAGCAGCGGCTTGTTCGCCTCGAAGACCTGCAGTCCCTCGAACCGGGGCGCGATCGCGGTAAACCGGGTCCGGTCGTCGACGGTGAGCACGGTCGGGATGCCGGCGGCGGTGCAGACGTTGTAGTCGTCCTCGCCGTGCGACGGTGCCACCTGGACCACGCCGGTGCCATCCTCAGTGGAGACGAAGTCCCCAGCCAGCACGGTGAACGCGGCCGGCACGTCGGCCAGTTGTTCGGCCAGGAACTCAAACATCGGTGTGTACCGGCGGCCGACCAGGGCGCTGCCCTTGACCGTGTCGACCCGCCGCGCGCCGGCCAGCTCCTTCTCGTATGCCCCCAGCCGCGCCTCGGCCAGCACGTAACGGTGCCCGTCCTTCTCGAGCACGGCATAGTCGACGTCCGGCCCGACGACCAGGGCGACGTTGGGCACCAGCGTCCACGGCATCGTGGTCCAGGCCAGGACGCGCTCGCCGGTCTCGAGCTCGAACCAGACCGTCGAGGCCGGATCCTGCCGGTCGCGGTAGACGTCGTCCATCCGGGTCTCGGTGGCCGACAGCGGTGTCTCGCAGCGCCAGCAGTACGCGAGCACCCGGAAGCCCTCGTAGATCAAGCCCTTGTCGTGGAGTGTCTTGAACGCCCACATGACGCTCTCCATGTAGGACAGGTCGAGCGTCTTGTAGTCGTTGGCGAAGTCGACCCAGCGGGCCTGCCGGGTGACGTAGCGCTCCCAGTCCTGGGTGTAGCGCAGCACCGAGTCGCGGCAGGCCGCGTTGAACCGGTCCACGCCCATATCGAGGATCTCGGCCTTGGTCGAGATGCCGAGCTGCTTCTCCGCCTCGACCTCGGCCGGCAGGCCGTGACAGTCCCAGCCGAAGCGACGCTCGACCCGCCGCCCCCGCATGGTCTGATAACGCGGCACCACGTCCTTGACGTAGCCGGTGAGCAGGTGACCGTAGTGCGGCAGCCCGTTGGCGAAGGGTGGGCCATCGTAGAAGACGTACTCGTTGTCGCCGTGGACACCCGGCTCGCGGCTCTCCACCGAGGCCAGGAACGTCTTGTCCGACGCCCAGTACGCCAGCACCCGCCGCTCGACCTCGGGCAGGTTGGGGCTGGCCGCGACGCCGGTGTCAGCTGCGTTCTTCGGGTACGCCATAGGTGTTCGCTCTCCTCGCATGTGGTCATTGCCCTGCGAGGACGAACTCGGCGGCGTACGCCTGACGGCGCACCCGCGGAACCCGCGGTACCACCTCGCTTGGCCAGAGCTCGCGCCCCGACCCGCTCGTTGGTCGGCGATGACGGGCCGAACCCGTCCGGTTCTACTGAGGCCGCACGTGCGCCGCGGCCCGTTCTTCCGGAGGCTCACCGGTGATAGCCGGGTCGATGCCTGTTCGTCCAGGGTACCCGATCGGTCCGGTCGGGCTCTTCTGGGTTTCTGGCCGGCTCAGGCCATCTCGGCTCAGGCCAGCTCAGGGAACCAGAGGGCGATCTCGCGTTCAGCGCTGCCCGCCGAGTCAGACGCGTGCACCAGGTTCTCCCGGTTGGACAGCGACAGGTCGCCGCGGATCGTGCCGGGGGGCGCGACCCGTCCGTCGGTCTCGCCGACCAGCCGGCGCACCACGTCGATGACCTGATCGCCCGAGATCACCATCGCGACAAGCGGGCCACGGGTCATGAATTCCCGCAGCGGCGGGTAGAACGGCTTCTGCAGATGGTCGGCGTAGTGGCGCTCGGCGAGCGGCACATCCATGCGCCGCATCATCATCGCCTCGATCACCAGCCCCTTGCGCTCGAACCGGCCGATCACCTCGCCGACCAGCCCACGGGCGACGGCATCCGGCTTGATCAACACCAACGAACGCTCGGCCACGGCCACCCCTTCCTTTGCCGGCGAGCCTAGTAGCCGCCCGAACCCCGCTGTCACCGAGACCTCACGTCGCTCGGCCGGGCACCGGGCCCCGCGGGACACGCCAGCCCGGGTCGGCTTTCTTTCCCCCCGCCGATAGCCGTAGCCTCGCAACGGGCGCGGGAGGAGGTTGCGGGTTGCGGTACGAGCGCCGCCAATGGAAGCTCACCGATCTGCAGCGATTCGTCGTCGTCATCGCCTGCGTGGTCGCCTTCTTCCTGTCCGCGATGGCCCTCGGGGCCGGTCGGCTCGCTCCGTTCCTCGTGGCTCTGTTGCTGGTGATCAGCACGGGGATCGGCGTCTTCCTGCTCGGCCTGCGCTACGCCGGCCGCGGGTTCACCGAGGGCAGCCTCCACGTCATCCGGGCGCAGCCCCGCCCGGTTGGCATGATCGTCGGACGCTGCGACTTGGACGTCGTGGTCGACGCGCCCGGCCTGCCGGCGGTCTCGATGCGGCACCGGGAGCACCGCGTACCGGTGATCAAATGGCCACGTCCGGGCATGGTGCTGCCGATCGAGATCCCTCCGCACAACCAGCGCCAGTTCCGGGTGCGGTGGGATCTGGTGACCCCGCACCACGTGCGGGAGGCCGAGCCGACTCCGGTCGAGCGGGACACCTTCATCCCGGACGAGTTCGACGTCGGCACCTTCGATGACGCGCTCGGCCCGGCGGCCGAGCCGCCGTTGGCTCCGCTGTCGCCGCGATCGGCCCAGGCCGGTCCACCGTTCGACCTGCTCCCCGATGACCTGATGACCCAGGAGGATCTGCTCGCCCCGGGCGGACGGGTGGCACCGGCACTCACCGCGCCCGAAGCGCCGCTCACCTCCCGGCCGATCCCGCGTCCACGCACCGGTGAGCTCGACGAGGCCGGGGCGCACGGCGTCGGCCTCATGCTCTTCGTCGCCGACCTCGAGCGCTCGCTCACGTTCTACCGGGACGTGCTCGACTTCACCGTGGTCGACAGCGACCCGGGCAGCGCCGTGCTGAGCTACGGCGGTGGCCGCGTGGTGCTGCGGCGGGTGCTCGACATGTCGCCGGTGGAGCGCCGGCTCGCCCACCTGCATCTTGAGGTCGTCGATGTCGAGCAGGCCTACCGCGATCTGCGCGACAAGGGCGTGGACTTCGTGCACAAGCCCCGGGTGATGAGCCGGGGCGACCGGCTGGAGCTGTGGGCGGCCACGTTCCGCGACCCGGACGGGCACGCGATCGCGCTCACTCAGTGGCGGGCCCGGGCGGACGCTCGCTGAGCGCCGGCGTGCGCAGCACGCTTCGCCGTACGTGCAACACGTAGAGCCAGACCAGTCCGAAGAGGACGCCGAGCCCGGCCAGCGCGGGATGGAACGCGAGCCCGGCGACGAGCAGAGCCACCGGCACGGCCGAACCGGCCCACCAAGCCCACCGGTGTGACATCGCCGCTGCCAACCCGAGGCAGATCGCGGCCAGCGCGATCACCACGGCGACGGCCATCCCGGTCAGCCGGGCGCCGAGCACGCGCATGGGCTGGATCGCGAGCAACAGGACAACCGCCTCGATCGCCAGCGCCCCGGCACCCACACCGCGCACGGCCCGGGCCGGGTTGCGCAGGCCGGACGTCATCGCACCAGCAGCCGGCGGGCGTCGGCGACCGTGATCACGGAACCGGTCACCACGACACCGACCCCGGTCAGGTCATCCACATCGGACTCGGCCAGGGTCACCGCGGCCTCGATGGCGTCGGGCATGGCCGGCTCCACGCGTACCCGTGCCTCACCGAGGATCTCGGCGGCGAGCGCACCGAGCACCTCAGCCGGCATCGCCCGCGGCGACGAGCTCTGCGTGCACACGATCGCGTCGACCACCGGTTCGAGCAGCTCGATCATGCCGGCCGCGTCCTTGTCGGCGAGCACGCCCAGCACCGCGACGAGGCGGCTGAACGCGAACTCCTCGGCCAGGCTCCGCACCGTGGCCGCCATGCCGTGCGGGTTGTGCGCCGCGTCGAGCAGGATCGTCGGCGCGCTGCGCACCCGCTCCAGGCGACCGGGGGAGGTCACGGCGGCGAAGCCCTCGCGCACCACGTCGGGGTCGAGCCGGCGGGTGGCGTCGGCACCGAGGAACGCCTCGGCCGCGGCCAGCGCCACGGCGGCGTTCTGCGCCTGGTGCGCGCCGTGCAGGGGCACGAACACCTGCTCGTACACCCCACCCAGGCCCTGCATGGTGAGCACCTGCCCGCCCACGGCGCGCGCGCGGCGCAACACCCCGAACTCGTTGCCCTCGCGGGCTACCGTCGCGCCCACCTCAACGCAGCGCTGCAGTATGGGGCGCATCGCCTCCTCCGGCTGGGCGGCGCAGATCAGGTTCGCGCCACTGTAGACAATGCCCGCCTTGGCGATCGCGATGTCCTCGACCGTGTCGCCGAGCCACTCGGTGTGATCCAGCCCGATCGGGGTGATGACACACGTGGTCGCCTGCAGCACGTTCGTGGAGTCTTCGGCGCCGCCCAGGCCAACCTCGACCACGGCCACCTCGACCGGTGCGTCGGCGAACGCGGTGAGGGCCATCGCGGTGGTCATGTCGAAGTAGGTCAGGTGCTCCCCGCCGGCCCGTTCGTCGACGTACTTCGCCGGCGGAGCGACCTCGCGGTAGATCTCGACGAACCTCTCCTCGTCAACCGGCTCCCCGTCCAGGCTGATCCGTTCCCGCACGCTGTACAGGTGCGGGCTGGTGTACCGGCCGGTGCGCAGCCCGTGCGCCCGCAGCAGGGCGTCGATCATCCGCGCGGTGGTGGTCTTGCCGTTGGTCCCGGTGATGTGGATGGCCGGGTACGCCCGCTGCGGGCTGCCCAGCAGGTCGAGCAGCGCCTCGATGCGAGAGAGGTCGAAGATCATCCGGGTGTACCCGCGGGCCAGCAGCTCCGCCTCGACCTGGGCGAACTGGCCAGCCACGGTCGGCGTTGTCATATCGCCTCCGCGCGAGAGGGTGCGTCGGCGGCCGTCATGTCGCAAGCGCCGCAAGGGCGGCGTCGATGCGAACCATCTCCGCGCCGGCCACAGCCAGCCGGTCCCGGATCCGGGCCACGACCTCCTCCGGTGCCCGGTCGGTGAAGGCCGGGTTGTCGAGCTTGGCCCGGCACTGCTCGGCTTCCTTCTCGGCCAGGGCCCGATCCTTGACCAGGCGGGCCCGCTCGGCCTCCACGTCGATCGATCCCCGGGTGTCCAGCGCCACCGAGACACCACCGGCGACGGTCAGCACCG
>JBLNGJ010000011.1:0-2914 GCA_050264675.1 Micromonosporaceae bacterium | reverse complement strand
ACGGTGGTAGAAGGCGATGATCTCGTGGCGCGACTCCTCGGCCGTGGCCCACATGTCGGCGTTCGGTTCGGCCTCCTCCCCCAGCCACGGCAGCGGCTCACCGAAGGGCCGACCGAATGTGGCGCCGAAGTAGCCGGTCTCGACGCTGGCCACGTGCTTGACGATGCCCAGGAGGTTGGTGCCGGTGGGCACCAGGGGGCGCCGGACGTCATACTCCGAGAGTCCGTCCAGCTTCCACACCAGGGCGTCCCGGACGAGCTGGAGGTAGCGGCGGAGCTCCGCCTTCGGATCTGATCCACTCATGCCCGACAGCATCGCACGATCACTGGCTCGGTCGGGCCGGCCGCGACCGCCTTGCCGACCACGTGTGCCGGGTCTGGATCGTCCACCGAGGAAGCCTCGACTAACCGTCCAGCGGCTCGAACCTGGCGTTGAAGAATCGCAGTGTCGGCGGTTCGTACACCATCCGCAAGCCGCGGATCGCGCTGCGCTCCTGGTGCAGCTTGATGACCGACTGGGCGACGACGTCCATATGCCGGTCGGTGTAGACCCGGCGCGGGATGGTCAGCCGCACCAGCTCCAGCCGGGGCGTGTGGTTGCGACCGGTCTTAGGATCACGGCCGGCGGAGACGATTCCGCGCTCCATCGAACGCACCCCGCTGTCCAGGTAGAGCTGCGCGGCCAGCGCCTGCGCCGGCAGCTGCTCCTGGTCGAGATGGGCGAGGAAGCGCCGCGCATCCAGAAAGACCGCGTGACCGCCGATGGGCTCCACCACCGGCACGCCGGCGTCGATCAGTTGTTGGCCCAGATAGCGCACCTGGTGGATCCGGTGCGCGATGTATTGGTCGTCCACCATCTCCCGGATGCCGACGGCCATCGCGTCGAGGTCGCGCCCGGCCAGACCGCCGTAGGTCGGCATGCCCTCGAACAGCACGACCAGCTCGCGGGCCCGCTGCAAGATCGCTTCGTCATTCACGGCCAGGAAGCCGCCGATATTGACCAGCGCATCCTTCTTCCCCGACATCGTGCAGCCATCGAAGTACGACATCATCTCCCGGACGATCTCCGCGACCGGACGGCCGGCCTGGCCCTCCTCCCGTTCGGCGATGAAGAACGCGTTCTCGACCAGCCGCGTGGCATCGCACCAGAGCAGGATGTCGTTGCGCCGGCAGAGCTCGCGCACCTGGCGCAGGTTGGCCAGCGAGACCGGTTGCCCACCAGCCATGTTCACGGTCACCGCGACGTTGACGTACGCGATATTGGCCGCACCCACGTGCTCGATGAGACTCCGCAGCTTGGCCAGGTCGACGTTGCCCTTGAACGGATGCTGGGCGCACGGGTCGTGCGCCTCGTCGATGATGATGTCGGCGAAGATGCCGCCGGCCAGTTCCTGGTGCGCCCGGGTGGTGGTGAAGTACATGTTTCCCGGCACATACTGGCCCTGCTTGATCAGGATCTGGGAGATCAGGTGCTCGGCTCCCCTACCCTGATGTGTGGGCACGACGTAGCGGAAACCGTACACATCGCGGACGGCCTCCTCCAACCGGTAGAACGAGCTCGCGCCGGCGTAGGCCTCATCGCCCATCATCAGCGCGGCCCACTGCCGGTCGCTCATCGCGCTCGTGCCGCTGTCGGTGAGCAGGTCGATGTAGACATCACGGCTGCGCAGCAGGAAGGTGTTGTACCCAGCCTCCTTGATCGCCACCGCCCGTTCGGCTCGAGACGGGACGTGTAGGGGTTCGACGGCCTTGATCCGGTACGGCTCGGCAAGCACGCTCACGTGGTCCCCCTATCGTCGGGCGCCCAATTGGTCGACGCGGTCTGCCGGGCGGCGACGCCACCCGCCGCTCCGGCGTCACGGTCACCATGCGCCGGCGGCGGGCCACCGCAACAGGGCTGGTCGACATCCTCCCACCGGGTCGATCGGCCTGCTCGTCGTCGTCACCTCGCCCGGTGAGGAGTCAATCCGGTCGGTGCCCCCGACCGGTTTCGGTCGCCATCTTCGCCTTCGACGACGCCAGCGACGTTCCCACCTGTGTCGACGTCGTTGACCCGGCTCCAGCTGACCGCAACCGGCCCGTTCGTCGGCCTTTCACGACAACCCGGGAACGGTAACGACCGCCCCTCGGGACTCGACGTAGCCCTCGATCCGGCGCAGCGTGGCGAGATAGGCGCTTCGTCGCGCGTCCGGGGTCCTCGCATCGGCGATGACGGCGGCCAGGTCGACGATGCGGACCTGTGGACTGACGGCGATCCACGTGCCAAAAGCCTCCACTGTGGTCACCTTCCAGCGGCCGGGCGCAAACTCGGTGAAGGTGAAGCGGGGCATCACGCCCTCGTGGCGGGCCGGCTCCTTGGTGGACTGGTAGGCGATCTCATTGCCCATGCCGTAGGCCACCCATTTGCCATTGATCTCTTCGAACGGCTGCACGACGTGCGCGTGGTGACCGAGGATGAGGTCCACGTCGGGGCTGGCCAGCAGCCGGCGGGCCAGCGACACCTGAACGGGCGTTGCCCGGTGGTCGTACTCGGTGCCCCAGTGCAGGCTGACCACGACGATGGCGGCGCCGGCCGTCCGGGCCCGACGGGCCTCGGTGAGAATCACTTCGGCGTCAATGAGGTTGGCGATCCAGGGCTTGCCCGCGGGCCGGCGTAGGCCGTTGAAGCCGAACGTGTACGACAGCTGAGCCACCCGGACGCCCTTGACGGTGAGCAGCATGGGCGTCTTGTGCTCATCGGCACTGCGATGACTCCCGGCGTGACGCAGACCAGCCGCGTCCAGCACGTCCAGGGTGCGGTAGACCCCTTTCTCGCCGACGTCGAGCGTGTGGTTGGACGCCGTTGAGCAGGTGTCGAAGCCGCTGTGCCGGAGCGCGGCCACGATCTGCGGCGGTACGGAGAACTGGGGGTACTC
>JBLNGJ010000010.1:0-3461 GCA_050264675.1 Micromonosporaceae bacterium | reverse complement strand
CCCCCCGCGGGCCGCCCCGCCCGGGGGGGCGGGGGCCCCGCCCCCCCCCGGCGCGGCCGGCGGCCGCCCCCCCCCCCCCCCCCCCCCCGCCGCAGCTGCGCTGGTCGGAGCTACGGTGTGGCCGCGTCCGGCCACGGCACGTCGGGCGAACGGTAGAAGCCCACGCCCAGGGCGGCCCACCGCGACCCCTGTGCGGCCAGCCGTTGGCGAAACTGCGCCCAGTCCCGCGACCTGGCCGGTGACCAGCCCAGCTCGGCGATGACGGCCAGCCGGGGGAAGGCCAAGTAGTCCAGATCCGCCACGCCCCGCGCCGTCTCAGTCCATAGTGGACTCTCTAGGCCGAGGATCGCCGCCTCCGGCACGCCCGGCAGGTAGGTCGCCGGGTCCCAGGCGTACGCGTCGGCGACCGAGACATAGCCGGCCCAGGTCAGCCCGAGGCGCGACCGTTCGTCGTACTTCATGTCGAGGTAGGCCCGGTCGGCCGGGGAGAGGATGACCCGGGTGCCGTGACCGGCCGCCGTCGCGAGCCGCGCCACACCCTGGCCCACGTCCCAGAGCTGCACCACCGTGTCCGGCGCCAGTTGAGCTGCGGCGATCTCCTGCCAGCCGACCGCCGTCTTGCCGTGCCGGGCCACGATCTGCTGCGCCCGCTCGACCATCGCGGCGTACTCGGCCGCGCCCGTGGTCTTCGCCTCGTCGCCACCGAGGTGCAGGTACGGGCCGGGGGTGAGCTCGGCCAGCTCGCCGAAGACATCGTCGAGGAAGCGGTAGGTGATCTCCTTTTCGGCGCAGAGCGAGCTGAAGCCCACATCGATGCCGGTGTAACGCTCGGGGGCCAGGCCGTCGCCGGTCAGCTCGGGATAGGACGCCAACGCCGCGTTGGTGTGGCCGGGCAGGTCCACCTCCGGCACGACCGTGACAAATCGGGCTGCGGCGTACGCGACCAGGTCCCGGTACTCGGCCTTGGTGTAGAAGCCACCCGGGCCGTCGCCGACCTCGGTGCCGCCACCGTAGCTGGCCAGGCGCGGCCACGAGTCGATCGCGATGCGCCAGCCCTGGTCGTCGGTGAGGTGCAGGTGCAGGTGGTTGACCTTGTGTAGCGCGGCCAGGTCGATCAGCCGCTTGACCACGTCCACCGGGAAGAAGTGCCGGGCCACATCCAGCATCACCCCGCGGTAGGCGTAACGGGGCCGGTCGACGATGCGCCCACCCGGCACGCTCCACGGTCCGGATTGCGGGCTTCGGCGTTCTATCTCGGGAGCGAACAGCTGACGCAGGGTCTGGGCGGCACGGAACAGTCCGGCCGGGGTGCCCGCACGCAGCGTGAGCTCCTCGCGGGTCACCGTGAGCTCGTAGCCCTCGGAGCCGAAGGCGGCGTCGCCGGTGAGGCTTAGCCGCAGATCGGCCCCGGCCTCCGTCGTGCCGACCCGCACCGGCAGTGGATATCCGGTGGACGGGCGCAGCAGCTCGGCAAGCCACTGGGACACGCCGAGACCGCCGGGGTCGGCCTGAATCGTGGTCTGGTCGGTAAGGACGAACCGGACGCCGCGGGCGGGCTCGACCCGCATGGGCACCGGGACCAGGCCGCCCATCGGGTTCGTCGGCTCCGCGCGGTCGATCGGCTCCGCGCGGTTCGTCGGTTCCGTCGGGTCGGCGGTCACGGAAGCCCATTCTTATCTGTTAAGACTCTTAACACAAGCGCCGCCGGCATGATCGCGATTCAGGGCACGAAGAGTGCAGGCCAGCTTCACTTCGGTGCGGAAAGTCGCGATCTCCACACTGCGCCCGCCACCTCGACATCCTTGCGCCCTCCCCATGACGCCACCGGAGCGTCCCCGGCCAATCGGCCGGTAGGGACCCGTTCGTGAAAAACGCCCGATCACTACCGAATTCATGCATATGCTCCGGGCTGACGACGAAAGGGGTGACCCGTGAGCAATCGTGGGACGACATGGCGGGATGAGCAGTCGGGATGGCTCTCCTTCGCCGGCATCCTCGCCATCATGCTCGGAATCTTCAATATCATCGACGGCCTGATCACGCTCTTCAACGACAAGTACGCCGTCCTGACCCAGGGGCAGGTGCTCCTGTTCGATCTCACCGGATGGGGCTGGTTCCTGCTGATCCTCGGGGTGATCCAGCTGATCGTGGGCGGTGGCGTGTTGTTCGGCCAGTCCTGGGCTCGATGGACCGGGGTGGTGATTGCTGGCCTGGTCGCCCTGCTGCACCTGGTGCTCATCGTCTGGGCACCGTTCTGGTCGCTGGTGACCATCTCGCTGTGCGTCCTCGTGATCTACGCGCTCGTCGTACCGCCCAGAACCGCCACCGGCTGACCGCCCACGCCCTGCACCCGACCGCCGGACGCGCGCCTACCCACCCCTGACGCCGAACCGCGCCCGGCGCGCCACCCACGGTTGGAGGATAAACTTCCGCTGTAAGTTTCTCGCCGGTACGGCGGGAGCAGCCGAAGAGAGGAGCCCGCCGTGGCGCGGCCCCGCCAGCCGATCCTGAGTCGCCAGCGCATCATCGACGTGGCCATGGGGATCATCGACGCGGACGGCCTCGAAGCGCTTTCGACCCGGCGGTTGGCCACCGAACTCGACGTACGGGCGCCCTCGCTCTACAACCACTTCGCCACCAAGGAGGAAATCCTCGACGCGGTCGGCGACGCCATCGTGGCCCAGGTCGACATCTCGATGTTCGGCACCCAGAAATGGCCGGACGCGCTGACCGGCTGGGCTCGCGCGTACCGGGCCGCCCTCGCCGCCCACCCGCACATCGTGCCGTTCCTGGCCCGGGGTCCGGCCCGTCGGCCGGCGGCCCTGCGCCAAGCCGACGCCGTCTACGGCGCCCTGGTCGGGGCCGGCTGGCCACCGAGCTACGCCACCCGCATCGGCGCACTGATGCGCTACTTCGTCCTCGGCTCCGCGCTCGGCTCATTCGCGCTCGGCTTCATTGACGACCCGACGCTCTACGCCGGGGCGTACCCGCACCTGGGCGACGCGCACCGGCTGCGCGAGCACCGCGCGCTGGTCGACGAAGGCGCCTTCGAGCTCGGCCTGGCCAGCCTCATCGACGGCCTCGTTGCCCGCCACGACGAGGTGATCGCCGGTCCGCGTCCGAACCGGCAGAATGAGTGACCATGCGTACGTTCGACTCGATCGCCGACCTGGCCAAGGCCGCCGGCGAACACCTGGGCTACAGCGAGTGGCACACGGTGACCCAGGAGCAGGTCAACGCGTTCGCCGACGCGACGGGCGACCACCAGTGGATCCACATCGACCCGCAGCGCGCCGCCGCCGGCCCGTTCGGTACCACGATCGCCCACGGGTACCTGATGCTCTCGCTGCTGCCCATGCTGGCCAGCGAGGTGTACCGCGTCGCCGGGGCGTCGACGCGGGGCAACTACGGGCTGAACCGGGTCCGTTTCCCGGCGGCGGTGCCCACCGGGAGCCGGGTGC
>JBLNGJ010000009.1:0-3805 GCA_050264675.1 Micromonosporaceae bacterium | reverse complement strand
CTGGCGATCAGCTGGTGGGCGTGTTCTCAAGATCTGTCAACCCTGTAGGTAATTCGTACTCGTCGGTGAGCGTGGTCATCGGGACTGGCCAGGACGCATGCGCCACCACGATCGGCAGTCGGTGCGGGTCGGCCGCCACGTGCAGCAGGTGCAGCACTGGCGTGTCCGGCCGGATCGCCAACAGCTCGGCCTCGTCGCGGGTGGGCAACCGGGCGCTGAGGGGTTCGGTTGCGTACGCATACCGCCGCCCGATCACCTCCTCGGCCTCCTGGTAGAGCGGGCGGCGCAAGGCCCGGGCCTGGGCCAGCGACGTGCCGGCCGCCTCGGTCGGGCGAAACCAGGAGGCACCGATCTCCACCGGCTGACCGTCGGCCTGGACGAGGTGTCGGCGCACCAGCAGCGGCGTGCCGTCGGCGACCCCGAACGCCTCCGCCACCTCGGCCGGGGCCGGGGCGAGACCCACGTCGCCCAGCTGTTGGCGGTAGCGGGCGGCCAGATCGCGGTGGTAACCGCGGCGCGGCCCGTAGCGGGCCCGGGCGAGCCGGTTGAGCCGGCGGCGGGTGCCGCGCACGTAGGTGCCCGAGCCGGGCCGGGTGATCAGCAGGCCCTCCACCCGCAGCTGGTCGATCGTGCGCTGCACGGTCTGCTTGGCCACGCCGTACGCCTGCGCCAGCGCCGGGATCGAGGGCAGGCGCTCACCCGGTGCCCACTCGCCCTGGCGGATCCGGATGCGCAGCTGGGTGGCGATCTGGCGGTGCGGATGTTCGGCCGTACCCGGGTTGACGGTCATCGCTTAGTCCCCAAATCTCTAACCTAGCTTCCTAGGATGCCATTACGCGACGTGCGTTGCACCACACCGGCCAAGTGCGGACCGATCCCGCCATCAGACATTCACCAGCAGAGCGGCCGCATCTATCGTGTCGGTATGGAGGTAATCCAGGCAGCGAGGCTCGCCGGCATCCGCTATGACATCCGCGGCCCGGTGCACCAAGAGGCGATGCGGATCGAGGCGAGCGGCGAGCGGGTGCTCAAGCTCAACATCGGCAACCCGGCCCGCTTCGGCTTCGAGGCGCCCGAACCGCTCGTGCAGGAGATCACCCGAAACCTGTCGACGGCGCACGGCTACGGGGAGTCCAAAGGTCTGCGCGAGGCGCGGGAGGCGATCGCGCGCTACTACCACGGCCGTCGCATCGCGGGTGTGGAGGTCGACGACATCTACGTCGGCAACGGCGCGTCCGAGCTCATCATGATGTCGTTGCAGGGCCTGCTCGACGACGGTGACGAGGTGCTCGTGCCGGCGCCAGACTATCCACTCTGGACGGCGGCGGTGGGCCTGGCCGGCGGCCGGGCGGTGCACTACCTCTGCGACGAGAGCGCCGACTGGGCGCCCGACCTCGATGACATCGCGGCCAAGGTCACGCCACGCACCAAGGGGCTCGTGGTCATCAACCCGAACAACCCCACCGGCGCGGTCTACGGCGAGCCGATGCTGCGCGGCTTGGTCGAGCTCGCCCGGCGACACAACCTGGTGCTCTTCTCCGACGAGATCTACGACAAGATCCTCTACGACGGGGTGAGCCACACGTCGACCGCCGCCCTCGCCCCCGACCTGCTCTGCCTCACCTTCAACGGTCTCTCCAAGGCCTACCGGCTGTGTGGGTACCGCACCGGGTGGCTGGTGGTCTCCGGGACCAAGGAGCACGCGGCCAGCTACATCGAGGGCCTCGACCGGCTGGCCAGCATGCGGCTGTGCCCGAACATGCCCAGCCAGTACGCGGTGGCGCCGGCGCTGGAGGGCTATCAGAGCATCAACGACCTCGTGCTGCCGGGCGGACGCCTGCACGAGCAGCGCGACATCGCCTGGAAGATGCTCAATGACATTCCCGGCATCAGCTGCGTCAAGCCCACGGGTGCGCTCTACGCGTTCCCGCGCATCGACCCGCAGGTGCACCCGATCGCCGACGACGAGCGGTTCGTGCTTGACCTGCTGCGCGCAGAGAAGCTGCTGATCGTGCACGGCACCGGCTTCAACTGGCCCAAACCCGACCACTTCCGGGTCGTCACGCTGCCGCCGGTCGACGATCTCGCCGAGGCGATCGGCCGCATCGGCCGGTTCCTCTCGACCTACCGCCAATAGGACGACCGGGCCGCGCCCCGGCCGGGCACGATCGCGGCGGGGGTGCGGGGCGTGCGGGGCCGGGTGGGGGGAGCGGAGTGATCAGCGGCTCGGGGTCGGGCCGGCCTGGCCACCCCGGCGGCGCAGGTAGCGCTCGAACTCCTGGGCGATCTCGTCGCCGGAGAGCGGCCGCAGACCTTCGTCGCCGGCGCGCTCCTCGAGCTCCCGCACATACTCGGCGAGCTCGGCATCCTGCTCGGCAGCGGTGCGTAGGCGCTGCTCCCAGGCGGCCGACTCCTCGGCCAGGTCGGCCATCGGCACCGGCAGGTCGAGCACCTCCTCGACCCGGTGCAGCAGGGCCAGGGTCGCCTTCGGACACGGCGGGTTGTTGGCGTAGTGCGGCACGTGCACCCAGAACGACACCGCGTCCAGCTCGGCCCGCCGGCAGGCGTCGTGCAGCACTCCGACGATGCCGGTCGGTCCCTCATACCGCGTCGGAGTGACCTGGATCCGGTCCTGGGACTTGCCCGAGGCGCTGCCGCTGATCGGCAGTGGCCGGGTGTAGGGGACATCCGCGAGCAGTGCGCCGAGCAGCACCACCCGGCTCACCTCGAGGCTGTGGCAGATCTCCAGGATCTCCTCGCAGAACGTGCGCCAGCGCGTGCTCGGCTCGATGCCTCGGATGAGCACCACGTCGCGGTCGGCGCCGGCCGGGCTGGCCTTGGTGAACCGGGTGGTGGGCCACTCGATCACCCGGTCCTCCCCGTCGGCCATGGTCACCGACGGGCGGTTGACCTGGAAGTCGTAGAACTCTTCCGGGTCCAGTGCGGCGATCGGCTTCGCGGCCCACTCCTCGGTGAGGTGCTCCACGGCAGCGGTCGACGCGTCCGCCGCATCGTTCCACCCCTCGAAGGCGGCCACCGCCACCGGGGAACGCAGCACCGGCAGGCCGTCGAACTCAGTCACCATGCTCACCCGCTTGCTCGGTCACGAACTCCAGACTAGTTGGGAGTGCGATCACACGCCCGCGCCCGGACCACGACGGGCCGGGCGGCTAGCCTGTATGCGTGTCCGAATCGCCGCGCCACCCCCCATCGCTGCTGTCGGAGCTACGTTCGCGCGTGCTTGTCTGCGACGGCGCGATGGGCACGATGCTGCAGGCGGCGAACCCGACGCTGGACGACTTTCAGGGTCATGAGGGTTGTAACGAGATCTTGAACGTGACCCGGCCCGATGTGGTGCGGGGCATCCATGATGCATATTTACGCGCCGGGGCCGATTGTGTGGAGACGAACACGTTCGGCGCCAACCTGGGCAACCTCGGTGAGTACGGCATCGCGGAACGGACCCGGGAGCTGTCGCGGGCCGGTGCGGTGCTGGCTCGTGAGGTGGTCGACGGGTACGACTCGGCCGGGCGGGCCCGGTTCGTGCTGGGTTCGATGGGGCCGGGCACGAAGCTGCCGACGTTGGGGCACGTGCGGTACGGCACGCTGCGTGACGCGTACCAGGAGAACGCGGCCGGATTGCTCGACGGTGGGGTCGACGCGCTGATCGTGGAGACCTGCCAGGACTTGCTGCAGGCCAAGGCGGCGGTGATCGGGGCGCAGCGGGCGATGGCCGCGGCCGGGCGGCGGGTGCCGTTGATCTGTCACGTGACGGTGGAGACGACCGGCACGATGCTGTTGGGTT
>JBLNGJ010000008.1:0-10585 GCA_050264675.1 Micromonosporaceae bacterium | reverse complement strand
TCACCCGGGCCCCGGCCGTGGTGAGCACTCCGGCCGCCCGCTCGGGTTCGGCGACGCGTACCCGGAACTCACCCCGGTCGGCGATGGCCAGGACCTGCGCCACCGGCCCGGCCGCGACCCGACGGCCGCGCGAGATGATCGTCACCGAGTCGCAGATCTGCTCCACCTCGTCGAGCAGGTGGCTGGAGATGAGCACGGTGGCCCCGGCGGCGGCGAGCGAGCGCATAAGGTCGCGCATCTCGCGGATGCCGGCCGGGTCGAGGCCGTTCGCCGGTTCGTCGAGGATCAGCAGCTCCGGCGCCTTCAGCAGGGCGGACGCGACGGCAAGGCGCTGACGCATGCCCAGCGAGTAGCCCTTGACCCGTTCGCCGGCCCGGTCGCGTAGGCCGACCAGCTCGAGCACCTCATCGACCCGGGTCGGGGGCAGCCCGCCGGCCCGAGCGAGCAGCGTCAGGGTGCGCCGGCCGGAGAAGTTCGCGAAGAACTGCGGGCTCTCCACGATCGCGCCCACGCGCCCGATCACCTCGGGCAGGTCGTGCGGAGCCCGCCGGCCGAAGATGGTCATCTGCCCACCGTCGGCGAGCACGAGCCCGAGCAACGCGCGCAGGGTGGTGGTCTTTCCGGAGCCGTTGGGCCCCAGGAAACCGTGCACCTGTCCCTTCTCGACCACCATGTCGAAGCCGTCCAGCGCCCGGCGCGGGCCGTGGCGCAGGGTGCGGAATGTCTTGCGCAGCCCTTCGATCTCCAACACGGCCGTCATCGCGGCAGCTCCTCTCCCGGACCCGTCGGGCGCTCACGGTACGGGAAACGTCCACGCCGGTGTGACCGCGAGCGCGTCGGCGGGTTGGACGGCGGCCGTGGTTGGATTGGTTCCCGTGACCGACGTGGTCGACTCCATTGACCCGGACGTGGTGGTCAGCGTCGAACAGGCCAGCGTCACCCGGGGCGGCACCGACCTCCTGCACGACGTGACGTGGCGGGTGGAGCTGGACGAGCGGTGGGTCGTGCTCGGCCCCAACGGTGCCGGCAAGACCACTCTGCTCGGCCTCGCCGCGGCGCAGCTCTATCCCAGCCGTGGCACCGTGCACGTGCTCGGCGAACGGCTTGGCCGCGTCGACGTCGGTGAGCTGCGCACGCGCATCGGTCTGGCCACCCTCACGCTGCAGGACCGGATCCCGGCCGACGAGGCGGTGCAGGACGTCGTCGTCACGGCGGCCTGGGGTGTCGTGGGCCGGTTCCGGGAGGAGTACGAGTCGACCGACACCGCCCGCGCGGTGGCGCTGCTGGATCAGCTCGGCGTCGCCTCACTCGCGCAGCGCCGTTACGGCACGCTCTCGGAGGGTGAACGCAAGCGGGTGCAGATCGCCCGGGCCCTGATGAGCGACCCTGAGCTGCTGCTGCTCGACGAGCCGGCGGCCGGGCTGGACCTGGGCGGCCGGGAGGAACTGGTGCGTCGCCTGGGCGAGCTCGCCGCCGACCCGGATGCGCCGACGCTGGTCCTGGTCACCCATCACGTGGAGGAGATCCCACCCGGGTTCAGCCACGCGCTGCTGCTGCGCGAGGGCACCGTGGTCGCGCAGGGCCGGCTGCCCCGGACGCTCACCAGCGAGAACCTCAGCAAGACCTTCGGCGTCCCGCTGCGCCTGACGCACCGCAACGGGCGCTACAGCGCCCGGGCCGCGTGAGCATGCCGGGATGTAACCAACCGGCATGTAACCAACCGGCATGTAACCAACCGACGCCGCCGGGCGTGTTCATCGAAGCGTGCGAGAGAAGCCAGGCCGGTCTCGAAGCGGGACGACCGAACGGGGTGACGGTGCCGGGGAGCACAGGCTTTGACCAGTTCTACGCGACCACCGCGCGCCGGGTGGCGGCGCAGGTCGCGGCCATGGTCGGCGACCTCGGCGAGGCCGAGGACGCTGTGTCCGAGGCGTACGCCCGAGCCTGGCAGCGGTTGTTGAAGCTCTCCAGGTACACCGACCCGGTGGCCTGGGTGCGCACCGTGGCCTACCGGATCGCGGTCAGCAGCTGGCGCCGCACGCGCAACCGGCTGCTGGCCCAGGAGCGCGGCGAGGCGACCAGGGTCACGATGACCGTGCTGGTCGACCGGCTCGGTACCACCGTTCCGCTCTGCGAGCAGCGCTACGGGCCGTTGCCGTTCACCGAGTTCCCGACGCTCAACGCGCCGACATTCGGTCCGTCCCAGCCGTCGGTGATCACGCCGCCGACCGGGGTGACCTCTCCTGACGAGACTCCACCCGTCGGTGGCGCTACTCCGTCATGATCGGGGGTATGCGCGTTCTGCTCAACCTCGTCTGGTTGGTCTTCGGTGGGCTGCTCCTGGCGCTCGGCTACGCGGTGGCCGGAGTGGTGTGCTTCATCCTGATCATCACGATCCCGTTCGGCGTGGCCGCCTTCCGGATGGCCAACTACACGCTGTGGCCGTTCGGCCGCACGGTGGTGCGTAAACCCACCGCGGGCGTCGGCTCGGTGATCGGCAACATCATCTGGTTCATCGTCGCGGGTTGGTGGCTCGCGCTCGGCCACATCGTGACGGCGATCGTCCAGTTCATCACGATCATCGGGATCCCGTTGGGGCTGGCCAACATCAAGCTGGTGCCGGTCTCACTGATGCCGCTGGGGCACCAGATCGTGGACGTGGACTCGCTGACGCCGGACGCGTCGGGTACCGCCGCCTAAGGCTCGAGCCGTTCCCGGTGCCGCTCGCAGGCCCGGTTGATCGCACGCAAGGCCTTATTGACCTCCACCCGGTTGTGCCGCCACAGCAGCACGACGACCGCGTCGGTGGCGATCCAAAGCTCGTGATGGCGCTTCTCCAGCCAGATGGCGACCGGGTCGAGAAAGCCTATCGACGCAGCCACCGGCAGCAGCAGGAGTCCGTAGAGTAGGTAGCTCCAGTTGCGGGTCAGCCACCCGCTCGCGCCGGCCCAACCGATCGTGATGAGACCGAGGGCGACCGCGGTCGCGATCGTGGTGCGCCGCCGGGCCCGGCCACGGGCGCGCCGCGTCACCCAGGCCGAACGGATGTCCCGGATCGCAAACGTCCCCGGCACGCCGCGGATCCAGTCGTCGGAGATCTGCAGCTCCCGGGCGCGAAACAGCATGCTCATCGCGGCGTGCCCGGGTCGACCATGACGTCCAGTGTGGCCCGCCGGCACCAGACCACCACCCCATACCCGCCCCGAAGCCGCCACATAGGCTGCCGTTCAGCGACTCGAGGAGGAGGCGGCGTGGGAGAGTTCGTCAGGCTGGAGATCGAGGACGGCATCGGCACGATCCGGCTGGACCGGCCCCCGATGAACGCCCTCAACAGCCAGGTGCAGGAGGAGCTGCGCGCGGCGGCGACGGCGGTCACCGGCGACGCCGAGGTGCGCGCGGTCGTCGTCTACGGCGGGGAGAAGGTCTTCGCCGCCGGCGCTGACATCAAGGAGATGGCGGTGATGTCCTACGTGGATATGGCCGCCCGGGCCGGCGCGCTCTCCAGCGCCTTCGACGCGATCGCCCGCATCCCCAAGCCGGTGGTGGCCGCGGTCACCGGCTACGCCCTCGGCGGCGGCTGCGAACTGGCGCTCGCCTGCGACTGGCGGGTCGCCGCCGACGACGCCAAGCTGGGTCAGCCCGAGATCACCCTCGGCGTCATCCCGGGGGCGGGAGGCACCCAGCGGTTGGCCCGCCTGCTCGGCCCGGCCCGGGCCAAGGAGATCGTGATGTCCGGCCGGTTCGTCGAGGCCGCCGAGGCGCTCGCCATCGGGCTGGTCGACCGGGTGGTGCCGGCGGCGGAGGTCTACTCGGCGGCGTGCGCCCTGGTCCGCCCGTACACGACCGGCCCGGCCCAGGCGCTGCGGGCGGCCAAGCTCGCCGTCGACGGTGGACTCGAGCTGGACCTCGCCTCCGGCCTGACCTGGGAGAGCCAGCTCTTCGCGTCCCTGTTCGCCACCGAGGACCGCAGCGAGGGCATGGCCGCCTTCGTGGAGAAGCGCAAGCCCCGCTTCACCGGCCGCTGAGCATCGAGCCGATGACGAGCACGATCGAGGGGCACGGGGGCCAGCTCGCCCTCGCCGCCCTGCGCCCCTTCGGGGTGGCGGAGCTGTTCACCCTCTCCGGCGGGCATGTCTTCCCGCTCTACGACGCGGCGCACCAGGCCGGCGTACGCATCATCGACGTGCGGCACGAGCAGTCGGCGGTCTTCGCCGCGGAGGCGGTGGCGAAGCTGCAGCGACGGCCGGGGCTGGCCGTGGTGACCGCCGGTCCTGGAGTCACCAACGCGGTCTCCGGCATCACCTCGGCGTTCTTCAACGGAGCCCCGGTGGTGGTGCTCGCCGGCCGGGCGCCGCAGTTCCGGTGGGGTGCGGGAAGCCTGCAGGAGATCGACCACATTCCGCTGCTGGCGTCGGTGACCAAGCACGCCGCGACGGTGACCTCGACCGAGGACGTGCCGCGTGCCGTGCACGACGCGACCCTGACCGCGCTCACCGCGCACCGTGGACCGGTCTTCCTCGACCTGCCGATCGACGTGGTCTTCAGCTTCGCCGAAGCGAGCGGGCCCGGTGGCGGCGCGGTGCCGGTGGTCGAGCCCGACCCGGACGAGGTCGGCCGGGCCGCCGCGCTGCTCGCCGCGGCTCAGCGTCCGGTCATCATCGCCGGGTCCGATGTGTACGCCGGCGATGCGGTGGCCGCGCTGCGGGAGGCGGCCGAGGCCTTGCAGATCCCGGTGTTCACCAACGGCATGGGCCGCGGCAGCCTGCCGCCCGAGCACCCGCTCGCGTTCGCCAAGGCGCGGCGGGCCGCCCTCGCCGGCGCCGACGTGATCGCCGTGGTCGGCACGCCGTTGGACTTCCGGCTCGGCTTCGGCGACTTCGGCGAGACCCAGGTGGTGCACATTGTGGACGCTCCGGCGCAGCGGGCGACCCACGTCACGCCGGCCGTCTCACCCGCCGGCGACCTGCGGCTGATCCTCTCCGCCCTGGCGGACTTCACCGGCGTGCGGGCCGACCACGCGGAGTGGGTGGCCCGGCTGCGCCAGGTCGAGGACGCCGCGCGGGCCGAGGAGGCGGTCGAGCTCGAGGCCGAGACCGACCCGATCAAACCGAGCCGGGTGTACGGGGAACTGCGCCGGGTGCTCGACCGGGACGCGGTCACCATCGGCGACGGCGGCGACTTCGTCTCCTACGCCGGCCGCCACCTCGAGCCGGCCCAGCCCGGCACCTGGCTCGACCCGGGCCCGTACGGCTGCCTCGGCACCGGGCTGGGGTACGCGATGGGCGCCCGCATCACCTATCCGGACCGGCAGGTGTGCGTGCTGCTGGGCGACGGGGCGGCCGGCTTCTCGTTGATGGACGCCGAGTCGCTGGCCCGCCAACACCTGCCCGTGGTGATCGTGGTCGGCAACAACGGCATCTGGGGCCTGGAGAAGCACCCGATGCGCAACATGTACGGCTACGACGTGGCGGCCGACCTGCAGCCGGGTCTGCGGTACGACGATGTGGTGCGCGCGCTCGGCGGCGCCGGCGAGACCGTGCAGACCTGCGCCGAGCTCGGCCCGGCATTGCGGCGCGCATTCGCCGCCGGCGTGCCGTACCTGGTCAACGTGCTCACCGACCCCGAGGACGTCTACCCGCGCTCGGCCAACCTCGCCTAGCCATTGCCAGGGCGAGTTTCTGGAACTTTCAGCGGGCTCGTGGGCACGGACGCAGTGCACCGGCCTTGGCCGGGCCGGGCGTGGCGGCGTCGGGGGTGTGTCACGCGAAGAGCCTGACTCGACCGCGGCTCGATGATGATCCGGCATGACTATTCCGACGGCGCATGATTATGACGGGTCATCATTTCGCCCCGATGAGAGCGTCCGGCCGCAACGCGGGTGCGGGCGATAACTTCGACCCCGATGAGAGCGTCCGGCCGCAACGCGGGCACGGGCGATAACTTCGACCCCGACGAGAGCGTCCGGCCGCAACGCGGGTACGGGCGATAACTTCAGCCCCGGGTGTCACGTTTGGATGGGCTACCCGGTCACCTGGGTATGACCACTTCTTCGACGGTATTGCTGGCCGGCGCGAGCGGTGTCTTCGGCCGCCACGTCGCCCGGGCGCTGACCGCCGCCGGGCACCACGTGCTCGGCCTGGGCCGCAGTGCCAGCAACGAGATCAGCGCCGACCTCATGGATCGGGACGCGGTGCTCCGTGCGGTCCGTGGCCACCGGGCCGACGTGGTGGTGCACGCGGCGACCGCGCTGCGCCGGCCGCCGCTGCGGCACCAGGCTCTGTTCGCCACCGATGATCTGCGCATCGAGGGCACCCGCAACCTGGTCGAGGCGGCCCGCCTACTCGGCGCGCGCCGGTTCATCGGCGAGAACATCGTCTTCGGCTACGGCTATCGGGATCACGGCGAGCGCCGGCTCACCGAGGCCGACCCGTTCGGCGTACCGACCGGTGACCG
This sequence comes from Micromonosporaceae bacterium, assembly GCA_050264675.1. GTDB lineage: Bacteria > Actinomycetota > Actinomycetes > Mycobacteriales > Micromonosporaceae > JBLNGJ01. The sequence goes on along the minus strand of JBLNGJ010000008.1, from coordinate 4,132 downwards.
CAACGTGGACCGGCACCTGGCCGGCATGCGGGAGAAGGAGGCGTTGCCGCTGGCCGCCGGTCTCGACGCGGTGTCCTTGCGGTTCGGGCTCTTCTACGGCGAGGGCGGCACCGACACCGTCGTCGAGATGCTGCGCCGCCGCCGGCTACCGGCCGTCGACGACGGCGGGCGTACCCTGCCCTGGGTCAACCTGGCCGACGCGGCGACGGCGGTGCTGGCCGCGATCGAACGTGGCCGGCCGGGCGAGGAATACAACTTTGTGGACGCTTCGCAGCTCGGCTTCGGCGGAATGCTGCGGGCGGTGGCGACCGCGAGCGGGAGCCCGGCCCCGTTGACCGTGCCGCGGTGGTTCACCCGGCTCACGCCGTACGCGCATATGATCATGTCAGTCAATATGCGGGTCAGCGCCGCGAAGGCGAAGGAGGAGCTGGGCTGGCGGCCGCGGTTCGCCACCGTCGCCGATGGTCTGCGGGAACTGGCCGGGCATCCGCGCTAGCGTGGGTGACATGCTCGAGGTCTTCACGGAGCATCGGCGGCTGCTCTTCGACGTCGCGTACCGGATGACTGGTAGCGTCGCCGACGCCGAAGACCTGGTGCAGGAGGCCTGGCTACGCTGGTCCACAGTAGACAGCGATCAGGTCCGTGAGCCGCGGGCGTACCTCGTGCGCACCATCACCAACCTGGCCCTGAGCCAGCTCACTTCGGCGCGGGTCCGGCGCGAACGCTACGTCGGCCCGTGGCTGCCGGAGCCGCTGCTCACCGAGCCTGACGCGAGCCAGGGAGCTGAGTTGGCTGAGTCCGTGTCCACGGCGATGCTCGTGGTGCTGCAGACGCTGACGCCACTCGAACGCGCGGTGTTCCTGCTGCACGACGTCTTCGGCTACTCCCACGGCGAGATTGCCTCCATTGTGGAAAAGACCGAGACGACGGTACGCCAGACGGCGAGCCGGGCCCGGGCCCACGTCGCCGCCCGCCGCCCCCGCTTCGACACCGACGCGACGCTGCGGTGGCAGGCGGCCCAGCGCTTCCGCGACGCCTGCGCCGGCGGTGACCTGGCTGCGCTACTGGACCTGCTCGCTCCCGACGTCGTCGCCTGGGCCGACGGCGGCGGGAAGGTCTCGGCGGCGCGCCGGCCGCTGGTCGGCGCCGACCACGTAGGGCGTTGGCTGATCGGAGTGGTACGCAAGGCGGCCGGCCTCGACGTGACGATCACCTGGCTCAACGGCGAACCGGGCCTGCTGGCCATCGCCGCCGGCCAGCCGATCGGCTCGGTCAGCCTCGACCTCGGCGGGGACGGCCGGATCTGTGCGGTGCGCCTGGTGGTGAACCCGGAGAAGCTGCGCGGGCTCGGCTCAAGCCCGACCCCCGACCCCCCGCCCACCCCGCGGACCCCGCGGACCCCGCGGACCCCGCGTGGATCATGAGGTTACCGACGCGACACGCCGCCGACGAGGAATGTAAGTTCATGATCGGCGCAAATGGGGTTAGGCGTCGTCGCTGTGCTCGGTCGGGCCGGTGCGCCCGTTCCCCTCGCGCTCGCGCAGTTCGGCTTCGCGCCGGCGCAGGTCCGCCTCCCAGCGCTTGAGCCGGTCTTCATCCTCACGCTTGCCTTGCCGGTCGAGCTGGCGCAGGAAGTCCGGGTCGTCGTCGGGGGCGAGCGTGCGTGGCCGGGTGACCTCGGGCCGACCCGCGGCCGCGCGCCAGACGCCTGGCCCGTGCTCGACCGGCACCGGCCGCCCCACCGCGAAGTAGACGATCGCGCCGACCAGGGGAAGCAGGACGATCAGGATGATCCAGGCGAGCCGGGGCAGCGTGCGCAGCTCATCGTCCTCGGCCGACAGGCAGCTGATCAGGGCCACCACTACCAGCACGATCTCCAAGCCGAACAGCAGGTACAAGCGGACCATGAGTGCATCATGCCTCGCCGGGAAAAGAACCGCCCCCCGGCGGGTCGGGCCTAGGCTGGGCCGGGTGAGCCTTGACCCCGTGGCCCTGCGTGACATCTACGACACCCGGGTTCGTGCGTACCTGCCCACCCGTCTGCCGCCCACCGCGGTGATCGAGCAGGACGGCCCGCTGCTGCGCCTGACCGGAGTGGACCGTCGCGGCTTCCTCACCTACCGCGACCTGGGCGGCCTGACCGGGGCCGAGCTCGATGCGCTGATCGGCCGGCAACGCGACCTCTTCACCGCGCGCGGCGAGGCGGTGGAGTGGAAGCTGCATGGCCACGACCAACCGGCCGACCTTCCACAACGCCTGCGGGCCGCCGGTTTCGAGCCGGAGGAGCAGGAGACCGTGGTGATCGGTCTGGCCGCGCCGCTGGCCGCCCTGCCGTCGGCCGGGTTGTCGGCCGGTGTGCAGCTGCGCGAGGTGCGGCAGCGGGTCGATCTCGACCGGATCATGCGTATGGAGGAGGCGGTGTGGGGCGGGGACCACTCCTGGCACGCCGCCGCGCTCGAGGAGGAGATCGCGACCGACCCGGACGGGATCACGGTCGTGGTGGCCGAGACCGGACCCGGCCCGGACGACCCGGTGGTCTCCGCCGGCTGGGTCCGTTACGTGCCCGGCACCGGCTTCGCCACGCTCTGGGGCGGGTCGACGCGGCCCGAGTGGCGTGGCCGGGGCATCTACCGTGCGCTCGTGGCCCACCGGGCCCGGCTGGCGGTCGAGCGCGGGTTCACGCACCTGCAGGTGGACGCGTCCGACGACAGCCGGCCGATCCTGCAGCGGCTCGGTTTCGTCGCGGTGACCACCACCACGCCGTACGTGTTTAGGCCGCCGACGGCCCGAACGTGACCACGCTGCGCAGCACCTCGCCGTGCTCCATGCGCACGAACGCGGCCTCCACGTCGTCGATGGTGATCGTCTCGCTGACGAAGCGGTCCAACGGCAGCCGGCCCTGCCGGTAGAGCGCGATCAGCGTGGGGAAGTCGCGGCTCGGCAGGCAGTCGCCGTACCAGGACGACTTGACGGCACCGCCGCGGCCGAAGAGGTCGATCAGCGGAAGGTCCAGGCGCATCTCCGGGCGTGGCACACCGACCAGGACCACCGTGCCGGCGTGGTCGCGGGCGTAGAACGCGGCCGCGAATACCTGCGGCAACCCCACGGCGTCGATCGTCACGTCGGCGCCGTTGCCGTCGGTGAGCCCACGGACCGCCTCGACCGGGTCGGTCCGGGTGGAGTTGACGGTGTGCGTGGCGCCGAACTCGCGCGCCCAGTCCAGCTTCCGGTCGTCGATGTCGATCGCCACGATCGTGGTGGCGCCGGCCAGCCGGGCGCCGGCGATCGCCGCGTCGCCCACGCCGCCGCAGCCGAACACCGCGACCGAGTCTCCCCGGCCCACACCGCCGGTGTTCAGGGCCGCGCCCAGCCCGGCCATCACGCCGCAACCGAGCAGACCGGCCACAGTGGCCGGTGCTTCCCGGTCGACCACCGTGCACTGGCCGGCGGCGACGAGCGTCTTCTCGGCGAACGCGCCGATGCCCAGCGCGGGTGAGAGCGCGGTGCCATCGGTCAGCGTCATCTTCTGCCGGGCGTTGTGGGTGGCGAAGCAGTACCACGGCCGGCCACGCCGGCACGAACGACACTGACCGCACACGGCCCGCCAGTTGAGGATCACGAAGTCACCCGGCGCCACCTCGGTCACCCCGTCGCCGACCGCCTCCACCACGCCGGCCGCCTCGTGCCCGAGCAGGTAAGGGAAATCCTCGCCGATGCCGCCCTCGCGGTAGTGCAGATCCGTATGGCAGACCCCACACGCCTGGATGGCCACCAGCGCCTCGCCCGGACCCGGGTCGGGCACCACGATCGTCTCCACCCGCACCGGTTCGCCCTGCGCGTGGGCGACCACCGCGCGTACCTCGGCTGGCATCCTCAGCTCCTCTGATCGTTCGTTCCGCATTCCTATCAGGCCGACCCGGTTCGCCCGGCGACGGCCGGCCGGACACCCCGGCGGCTCGCCCACGGCCGGGGCACCCCGCCTGAAACCGGGCGGAGGCTGAGCTTTCCTGAGGGGGAGGCTGAGCTTTCCTGAGGGGGAGGCGGCCTTACTGGTTGGTAACATCGTCGGGGCTGGTTTGACCCGGCGGCGGCGGGTACGGCAGCCTTGCGGAGAGCCGCGGGCGACCAAACG
>JBLNGJ010000007.1:0-3233 GCA_050264675.1 Micromonosporaceae bacterium | reverse complement strand
GCTCGCCGAGCTCGCCGGCGCCGGCGAGCTCGTGGTCGCCGACGGCAACCACCGCAGCCTGGCCGCGCAGCTGGGCGGGTTGCCGCGGTTCCTCGCCGTGATAACCACCCCCGACTCGGTGACGATCCAGCCCTACCACCGCCTGATCACCGAGTCGCCCGTGCCCGTCGACGAGTTGCTCGACCGGCTGACCGCGGCCGGCGCTCGGGTCACCGCCGAGCTCGGGCCACCGGTCATCCCGGCGGCGGGCAGCATCCAGCTCTACGCGCCGGGCACGGCGTACCGGATCGACCTGCCCGGTGCCATCGACCAGCCCGGCGCCACCGCGCTCGACCCGGCCGCGTCGGTACCCGGGGCGTCGGTACCCGGGGCGTCGGTACCCGGCGCGTCGGTGGTCGACCGCCTCGACCACGCGATCGTTGAGCGCCTGGTGCTGCGCGAGACCCTGGGGCTCGACCCCGGCGACAAGCGGATCACCTACGTCGGTGGCGACTATCCGCCGCAGTGGCTCGCGGACCAGGTCGACTCCGGCCGGGCCGAGCTCGCCATCCTCATCGCGCCGGTGACCGTGGCCGACTTCGTGGCGGTGAACCTGGCCCGGCTGCGCATGCCGCGCAAGAGCACCTGGTTCACCCCGAAGGCGCGGGCCGGCCTGGTCCTCGCCGAACTCGACGCATGAAAGGACGGGCACCGTATTAACGCCTCCGCGTTAATACGGTGCCCGTCCTTTCACGTGGGGACTGACAGACTGGCCACATGCGCGTCTACCTCGGTTCCGACCACGCCGGGTTCGAGCTCAAGCAGCACCTCGCCGCGGCCCTCGCCAGTGCCGGACACGAGGTGGTCGACGTCGGCCCGGCCAGCTACGACCCCGACGATGACTATCCGCCGTACTGCCTGCACACCGCGGCGCGGACCGCGGGCGATCCGGGCAGCCTGGGCATCGTGGTCGGCGGATCCGGAAACGGTGAGCAGATCGCCGCGAACAAGGTGCCCGGCGTACGCGCGGCGCTGGGCTGGAACCGCACCACCGCCCAGCTGGCCCGCGAACACAACGACGCCAACGTGATCGGCATCGGTGCCCGGATGCACGCGCCCCAGGAGGCGACCAGCATCGTGTTCACGTTCATCGAGACGCCGTTCTCCGGCGGTGAGCGCCACGCCCGACGGATCGCCCAGATCACCGGGTACGAGGCCGAGCGGGTCCTGCCGGCGCTACCGTCGCGCTAACCGTCAGCCCGGCGGCGGGTCGCGCGGTACCCATCGACGGCGGACTATCACCAGGTCGGCCTCCGCCCGTTGGATGTCCTCGGGTCGCGGCCGGGCCGCGTCGCGGGCCCGCATTGCCGTCGCCGGGCTCACCTGCGATGAGCCCCCGCCGATGAGACCGCGCAGCCCGCGTTCACCGGGTGCGTCGGTCTCGACCGGTTCGGCCAGGTCGTCGCCCCGGCGCGTGGACGCGGCGCCATCGGCGATGGCCGTGGTCTCGGCCTCCGCCGAGCCCGGACCGCCGCCGACCGGCTCGGCCGCGGGCCCGGGCGGCTGGTGCCGCACCCGACGCCGGCGCCGGCTCGGCTCCTCGGCCGCGCCGGCCACGTTAGAACGTCTCCACAGTGGATGGTGCTTGAGGCCAGGTGAACGCCGCCGCGGCGGTGATCAGCGCGCCCGGGCGCCGCTCGGTGACCCGACCAGCGCCGGCGAGCCCGCCGAGCACGGCGTCGCCGAGATAGACGGCACCGAGGGCACGGATATCCAGCTCGAGATCGGGGGGCTCCACAGTGGAGGTGCAGGTGACCTTCTCCGGGGTGGCGGTCAGCTGCCAGCGCCCGGCGTTGGCTGGAATCAGTTCGTCCTCGACCTCAAGCACCAGCTCGAGCGGGGCGGCGTAGCGGCGCGCGGTCAACGCCCCGGGCACGTCGATGATCCGGACCCACAGGGCATCGCCGAGGGCAAGCCCCAGCCGGCGCGGCTCATTGACCAGGTACACCAGCGGCTCGTCGATGGCGGCGATCCACTGCGAGGTGGTCCGGGTCAGGTCGACGTTGAGCAGAAACTGCCAGAGCGAGGCGTACGCGTCCGGGTTGAGCGCGACGACTTCGTGCACCCGGACCTCACCGGCCGGGCCGCCGCCGTCCCAGTGCGACTTGGCACGCCACAGCGCGTACCCGTCGATACCGTCGGTGCCTTCATGCAGCAAAGCCCGGCGGGCGGTCCACCCGTTCCACCGCGACGGGGGATCGGCGAGCAGTTGGTGCCACGTCCGCTCATGCCGTTGTGACCACCCGGGCCGGTGCGGATAGGCCTGGGCGTACAGGTCGACGAGGTCCTTGCCGACATCGGCCGCGAGGGCGCTGCGCAGCCGGCCGGGGGCTTCGGGCATCTGATTGAGACGGACCTCACGGGTGTCGATGGTCATGGTCAGGCGCCGGCAGGCCAGGCCGTAACCGAAACGTTGGTAGATGCGGCCCTCGCTGGCCCACAGCGCCGCGATCGGTTCGCCGGCCGCGCCGATGTCGGCGAACTGTTGGTGCATGAACCGGGTCAGCAGCCCGCGGCGGCGGGCGGTCGGAGCCACGGTCACCATGGTCACGTGACCGGCCGCCACGGTCCCGCCCGGCACGGCCAGATGCCGGGTCTGGATGCCGGCGGTGCCGACGATCTCATCACCGTCGCGGGCGACCAGTGAGCGGGCCGGCTCGAAGATGGCCCGGTCGGCCTCGGCCGTCTCGGGGTCTCCGGCTTCGTTGAAGGCCGTGCTCATGCTCGCGTAGAACGCGTCCCAGTCTTCCGCCCGGGCAACGTTGATCGCGATGTCGTCGGTCACCTCTTGGTTGTACCCGGCCGCGGCGGGCATGGCGAGCCGATTAGCCGGGCGACCTGCGGCGGCTGGGCTGGAACTGGCTAGGTAGCCTCGATGTGGTGAGGGGCGAACCCTTTGGGTGAGCGCGCCCACCGGGACTGGACCCAGCCCGACCGGACCGAGCCCGACCGGACCGAGCCCGACCGGACCGAGCCCGATGTGACCTGGCCTGACGTGAACCAGGCCGAGGTGGGGCGGGCTGGCGTGACCGGGCCCGATCCGAGCCAGGCGCCCGGGATCGGCCGGCACGCCCGTCCCGACGACATCCCGGTCTTCGGGCGCGCCGCCGTCCCGGTTCCGTCCGTGCCTCAGGAGCGGACCGACGAGCTGCCGGTGGTGCCGACGGTTCGCCCCGACCAGGTCTGGACGACCA
>JBLNGJ010000006.1:0-4564 GCA_050264675.1 Micromonosporaceae bacterium | reverse complement strand
GCCTGTCCCATGCCGCCTCCCTGGGAGATCGTTGCCGCGAGCCTACGCCTCACCATCCCACCCCACCTGCTTCACCGATCATGAACGAGGTGTCCTGACCACGCGGGGCCGGGTCGGCCTGACGGGGTGGGCGGGTTCGCCAGGGTCGACACGGCGTGCCACGATCGGACTGTGCCAGTCATTTGGCTCATCGCGGGCGTACTCCTCGCGCTCGCCGAGCTGCTCACGCTCGACTTCGTGTTGATCATGCTAGCGGGAGGCGCGGTCGCCGCTGCCGTCACCGGGCTGGTCGGCGCGCCGCTGCTGATCCAGGTGGTGGTCTTCGCCGTCGTCTCGGGGCTGGGGCTGCTCGCCGTTCGACCAGCGATCAAGCGGCACCTGCACCGCAGCGCCGAGCCGGCTGTCATGGGCGTCGAGGCGATCGAGGGCACCGAGGCGACCGTGATCGAGGAGGTCGCCGAGGGCCGCGGGCTGGTCAAGATCGGTGGAGAGCTTTGGTCGGCCCGACCCTACGACGTGACCCAGGTGATCGCGGCCGGCACTCCGGTGCGGGTGGTGGAGGTCAAGGGCGCCATGGCGCTGGTGTGGAAAGAATGATCAACAGACCGGACGAGCGGCGAAAGGACTATCCGTGAACGCAGGCGATGTCTTCCTGGTGGTGCTGGCCGCGGGCATCCTGCTGCTCGCCGTCGTCACCTTCTCCAAGTCCGTCCGGGTGGTGCCGCAGCAACGGATGGACGTGGTCGAGCGGCTCGGTCGCTACCAGCGCACCCTGCGGCCGGGGCTGAACGCGCTCGTGCCGTACCTCGACAAGGTCCGCACCAAAGTGGACATGCGCGAGCAGGTCGTGAGCTTCCCGCCGCAGCCTGTGATCACCTCCGACAACCTGGTCGTGTCCATCGACACAGTCCTCTACTTCAAGGTCGTCGACCCGGTCCGGGCGACCTACGAGATCGCGAACTTCCTGCAGGCGATCGAGCAGCTCACGGTCACCACGCTGCGCAACGTGATCGGTTCACTCGACCTGGAGAAGGCGCTGACCAGCCGCGAGGAGATCAACCGCCACCTGTCCGTGGTGCTCGACGAGACGACCGGACGGTGGGGCGTCAAGGTGACCCGGGTCGAGATCAAGGCGATCGAGCCACCGCCGAGCATCCGCGACTCGATGGAGAAGCAGATGCGGGCCGAGCGGGATCGCCGGGCCGCCATCCTCAACGCCGAGGGCGTGAAGCAGTCGCAGATCCTCACCGCCGAGGGTGACAAGCAGGCCGCGGTGCTGCGCGCCGACGGTGACCGGCAGGCCCGGATCCTGCAGGCCGAGGGTCAGGCGAAGGCGATCCGAACCGTCTTCGATGCGATCCACACCTCCAACCCCGACTCCAAGGTGCTTGCCTACCAGTACCTGCAGGCGCTGCCCCAGATCGCCGCCGGTGCCTCGAACAAGATCTGGATCGTGCCGGCCGAGCTGACCAAGGCCCTCGAGGGCATCAGCACCGCGCTGGGCGGGCTCACCCTCGGCGGTCCGGGCAACCTGGCCGACGCGCCGCCCGTGCCGACCGATGAGGCGGCGGAGGCGGCCGTCCAAGCGGCGACCGCTGCCGCGGCCGCCGCGGCCGCCGTGGCCGACGAGGGTCCCCGGCCGCTGCCACCGTCGAACAGCGCCGCGGGGGGCGCACTGCTGGAGCGCCGAAGCGACCCGGCCTAGCCGGTCGGGCCGTCCGGTCGGCGGTGCAATACCGCCAAGTCGGCCGTACGCGACGGCCACGCCTGCCAGGATTTTCGGAGGCGCCGCGGCGAGGGCACACGTTCGGCCGCACCAGCACGGGCAACGGGGGATTTCGATGGAGCGCGGGCGCGGGACGGGGGAGCACCCGATCAACGGCAAGGCGGTGATGACCGGACGGGCCAGCGTCACGACCGGGCCGCCGTTCGCCGGTCCGGACCCGACGACGGTCATGCTGCCCGGCCCAGTCACGGCCGGTGATGCAGGGCTGGGTGGTGCGGGGCTGGGTGGCGCGGCCGCCGCCGCGAGCCGGGCCGACGATCCGGGCGCGGCGGCTGCGGCCGAAGCGTCGGTCCTCATTGGAGCGGCCCAGGCCGCCCGCGAACGTCAGGCGCAGGCCGCCGTGGGCTGGGCCCGGTCGCTTCGCCGGTGGGCGCGGATCGCGGTGTGGGCGGTGCCGGGCGCCGCGGTGCTCTTCGCGCTCAGCGGCCCGACCGGAGTCCAGCTCGTCGCCGGGCTCGGCGCGCTCGCCATCGGTCAGCTCGGCGCCATCGCGCTCGCCGCCCTCTTTGCCGGCACGGCCGCGCGCCGCGTCGGGCTGGCCGGGCTGCTGGCGACGCTGCTCGGCACGGTGCTCGCGGCGGCCGGCCTGGGCGCAGCCGGTGTGGGCGCCGGCGCCATGCCGGCCGGGTCGGTGGCGCTCGCCGGCGTCGGCGTGGCGGCTCTCATGACGGGCTGGTTCGCGTTCGCCGTCGCGGTGCTGCGCGGCGGCGTGCTCAACGACAGCGACGCGGTGGTGCTTGCCGTCGCGATCGGGGCCGGCGGGGCGAGCGTCCTGTTCGGACTGACCGCGCTGCGCCTGATCGCCGCGCTGCTGCTGCTCGCCGCCGGGCTCGGCATCGCCTCGGTGGCCGGCCGGCTCAACCGTGACGACGAACCCGGCTGAGCGGGGCAGAATCGTCGGCGTGCCCGCGCCCGTACCGATCACCGACCCGGACGACTCCCGGCTGGCCGAGTACCGGGCGCTGACCGACGTCGAGCTGCGCACCCGGTTCGAGCCGCCGCATGGGCTCTTCATCGCCGAGGGTGAGCTGGTGCTGCGCCGCGCGGTGCGGGCCGGGTACGTGGCCCGGTCGGTGCTCGTGGACAGCCGGCGGGTCGAGCAGGTGGCCGACCTCGACATCGGTTGCGCGCCCGTCTACACCGCCACACCGGACGTGCTGCACCGGTTGACCGGCTTTCACGTGCACCGCGGCATCCTCGCCTCGTTTCACCGCCCGGTGCTGCCCGAGGCCGATGGGGTGCTCGCCGCGGCCGAGCGGGTGGCGATCCTCGAGGACGTCAACAACCACACCAACCTGGGGGCGATCTTCCGCTGCGCGGCCGCCCTGGGCATGGACGCGGTGCTGCTCTCGCCCTCGTGCGCGGATCCGCTCTACCGCCGAAGCGTACGGGTGAGCATGGGTGAGGTCTTCGCCGTGCCGTACGCCCGGCTGCAGCCCTGGCCCCAGGCGCTGGCCGAGGTCCGCCGGGTCGGGTTCAGCCTGCTGGCGCTGACTCCGGGCCTGCACGCGGTGGCGCTGCCGGAGCTGACCGCGCCGTTGCGGCGCCGGCCGGCCCTGCTGCTGGGCGCCGAGGGGTCGGGATTGTCCCGGGCGGTGCTGGCGGCGTGCGACGCGACGGTGGCCATTCCGATGCGGCGGGGCGTGGACTCGCTCAACGTCGCCGCGGCCGCCGCGGTGGCGTTCTGGGAGCTCTGCCGCTGACGCGCAGGCGCGCGTACGCCCGGATCACAGCCGGCCCGACCTCGGGCCGACGGTGTTTGCGCAGCTCATCGGCATAATGGCGGGGCAACCCAGGCCCGGCAGCGTCGCCATGGCCGATTCCGCGGCAGATAACAGTTTGGCAGACCTGGACCGGCACCCTCCGCTCGCCCCTTGACAGGAAGCCATCGTCGGTGGAAATTTTCCCCGAAACAGTTAAGAGTCTTTTCTGAAAGGTCTGTTACATGAAAGGGCCGGAGCGCGGGTGTCGTGGGGTGGTCAACACCACCGTCCGGGACCTGTTCATCGGCCGCGGGGTCGACCCGACCGGAGCCGCGCACCGGAGCCAAACCGGCGGCCAGCGGCAACCGACGGACAGCGTGGCCTGTCCGTCCGCCGACACACACCCAAGGAGGAACGCGTGAGGCGAAAGATCGCGATCGCCGCCGCTCTCGCGGCCACGCTGATCGGTGCTGCCGCCTGCAGCCAGGCAAAGGACAATAATTCGGGCGTCTCCGGTGAAGGCAAGACCATCAAGGTCTGGCTCATGGTGGATGCCCAGTCGAGCTGGAAGAACGTCGTCGACGACGCCAACCAGCGCTTCACGGCGAAGACGAAGGCTCAGGTCAAGGTTGAGTACCAGCAGTGGTCCAACCTGCTCACCACCGTCGACGCCGCGCTGGCCAGCAGTGAGCCGCCGGACCTGCTCGAGCTCGGCAACACCCAGATGCCCAAGTACGTCTTCGACGGCGTGTTCGCCGACCTGGACAAGAGCAAGTTCGAGAACTCCTCGACCTGGCTCACCGGCCTCTCCGGTCCGTGCACGCTCGACGGCAAGACCTACTGCGTGCCCTACTACGCGGGCGCCCGGGTGCTGATCTACCGCACCGACCTGTTCACCAACTCCGGCCTTAAGCCGCCGACCACGTACGCAGATCTCCTCGCCGCCGCCGACAAGCTCAAGACCGACAACGCGGCCGACCCCAACTTCGCCTCGTTCTACATGCCCGGCGCCTACTGGTACGCCGCGATGTCGTGGGTCTACGGCAACGGCGGCACGATCGCCACCAAGGGCGGC
>JBLNGJ010000005.1:0-8669 GCA_050264675.1 Micromonosporaceae bacterium | reverse complement strand
GGCCGATCAGCCAGGGCAGGGCGAGGCCGGCCACGGCGGCGAGCGCGTGCAGGCCGAGCGCGACCGTGAGCGTACGCGGATGCTGACGCAACAGGGTGCGCGCGTAATCCCGCACCTGCGCCGAGGTGGCGACCGGCAGCATCGACCGGGTCGGGGCCGGCGGTGCGGTCGGGTTCATTCGTCCTCCCCTCGGATGACCGTCTCGCGGTAGGCCGGCTCGGACGCCAGCAGGTCGCGGTGGCTGCCCTCGGCGGCGACCCGGCCGTCCTTGATGAAGATCACGTGGTCGACCCGGTCGAGCACCAGCGGGCTGGTCGTGCCGACCACGGTGGTGCGGCCGGGCCGGACCGTGGCGAGCCGCTCGGCGATGCGCGCCTCGGTGTGCGCATCCACGGCGCTGGTCGGCTCGACCAGCATGAGGATCGGCGGGTCGGCCAGCAGCGCCCGGGCCAACCGCAGGCGCTGCTGCTGGCCGCCGGAGAACTCGCCGCCCCGTTCGGCGACAGTGGCGTCGAGCCCGTCCGGAAGCGTGTCGACGATGTCCTCGGCGCTGGCCGCCGAGAGCACCGTGCGGATGCGTTCGGCCGAGCGGGTCACGCCGCCGGTGAGCTCGTCGCGCAGCCGGCCGGAGAAGAGCCGGGCTTCGTTCTCGGCCACCAGGATCAGCTCGCGCACCACGACCCGGTCCAGTTGGTCCAGGCGTACGCCGTCGAGCCGGACCTCACCCTCGACGTAGCGGCCGAGCCGGTCGACGATGTCCACCATCTGCTGCGGCGCGGCCGCGGCGATCGCGGTGACCCGACCGGGCCGGATCAGCACGCCCGACGGCGGGTCGAAGAGGTTCGAGGAGGCCGGATCGGGCGTGGCCACGACCTCGATCGGTTCGGCGAGCTCGGGACGCAGCGAGAGCAGGCGGACGACTCGGCGGGCGGCCACGTGGCCGCGGGTGAGCTTGCCGGCCGCCTCCGTGAGCGTGCGCAGGGGCACCATGAGGAAGACGGCGTAGCCGTAGCAGGCGACCAGTTCGCCGACGGAGATCTCACCCCGGACCGCGAACCGGGCGCCGAGCCAGGTGACGCCGGCGATGAAGAGCCCGGGCAGCAGAATCTGCGCCGCCTCGAGCAGCGAATCGACGCGGGCCACCCGTACGCCGGCCGCCCGCAGCTCCTGGGAGGCGGCCTGGTATCGGGCCGCGAACGTCGACTCACCACCAACGCCGCGCAGCACCCGCAGGCCGGTGACGATGTCGGCGGCGCGCGTGGTCAGCCGGCCCTCGTTCTCCCGGTAGGCCTGCTGGCGATGGTGCAGCGGGCGGATCAGCAAGGTGACGATCGCGACCAGCAACGGCACGCCAACGATGATCACGAGGCCCAGTGGCACCGAGGTCCGCAGCAGGATCACCGCGACGGTGACGATCGCCACAATCGCGCCCGTCCCCCGAGCGGTGATGTCGATGGCGTTGCCGATCTGCGCAATGTCGGAGGTGCCGATGCTGACCACCTCGCCGGTGGCCAACCGGCGCGGCAGCGTCGCGCCGAGGTGGGCGGCGTGGCGGACAGTGAGCTGGACCGTGCGGTACGCGGCGGAGAGCCAGTTGTAGACCACGCACCGGTGCCGCATGATGCCGGCCGCGGCCTGGGTGAGCCCGAGCACCAGCAGCACGACGGCCCAACCGATCAGCGCGCCGCCGTCACGGGCGGCGACGCCCGCGTCGATGGCCCGGCCGACGGCGGCGGGCATCAGAGCCTGGCTGAGCATCCAGATCACGCCGAGGGTCACGCCGAGCGCAACCGTGCGACGCTGCAGGCGCACGATCCACCACAGGTACCTCGTGGCGGATCGATGGTCCGGGACGCCGGGATCGGCGACAGGCAGCGCGCGCATGGCTCTTGCGACAGTACGGGTGAGCCGGTGCGGGCCGCTGAGAATTTCCCGGCGGCTCAGCAGTCGACGCGGCTCAGCAGTCGACGGGGGCGAAGTCCCACCACTGTGGTCGGCGCAACACCAGGTTCCGGGGCGGGTCGGCGAACGCCATCGGGGTGCTGCGCCACTTGGAAATGACCACGAGCCGGTCATCGGTGGACGAGAAGAGCTCGCTGGAGATGTGCGTCGGGTCCACCTCAACCATCGGCAGCACTCGCTCGCACACCCAGCCGATGAGCGCAGGCAGGCCGTTGGGCTGGGCCCGGGCTTCCCACATCCGCACGATCACTGTGCCTCCTCCGCTGAGGGGATCGCGTCGTCGGTCACACTGCCTCCCTCGCGCCGGATTACACGCTGACTGTAGTGACCGGCAGCGCCGAGTCGGCGGGCAGATTGAGCCGGCTCGGTGGACGGCCGGCCGCCACGAGGTGGACGCCGAGCGCCGCGACCATGGCGCCGTTGTCGGTGCACAGACCCGGCCGGGGTGTACGCACCACGATGCCGTGACGTTCGCACCGCTGCACGGCGAGCGCCCGCAGCCGCGAGTTCGCGGCCACGCCACCGCCGATCACCAGGGCGCCGACGCCATGGCTGCGGCAGGCGTCGACCGCCTTGGTGACGAGGACATCGCAGACCGCCTCCTGGAAGCTCGCGGCCACATCGGCGACGGGCACCGGATCACCCGCCCGCTCCCGCGCCTCGATCCAGCGGGCCACGGCCGTCTTCAGGCCGGAGAAGGAGAAGTCGAAGCGGTGCTCGGCCTGGTCACGCGGCGCGGTCAGCCCACGGGGGAAAGCGATCGCCGCCGGGTCGCCGTCGCGCGCGGCCCGATCAATGGGCGGGCCGCCGGGAAACGGCAGGCCGAGCCGGCGGGCCACCTTGTCGTAGGCCTCGCCGGCCGCGTCGTCGATGGTGGCGCCCAGCGGGGTCACACCCTCGGCCAGGTCGGACACGAGCAGGAGCGAGGAGTGTCCGCCCGAGACGAGCAAGGCCACCGCCGGGCGTGGGAGTGGACCGTGCTCCAGCGTGTCCACCGCCACGTGGGCGGCGAGATGGTTCACCCCGTAGAGCGGCTTGTCGGCGGCGATCGCGTACCCCTTCGCCGCGGCCACCCCGACGAGCAACGCACCGGCCAGCCCCGGCCCGGCCGTCACCGCGATCGCGTCCACATCGGAGAGCCGGATGCCGGCCGTGTCCAGGGCTCGGCGCATGGTCGGCAGCATCGCCTCGAGGTGCGCCCGGCTGGCGACCTCGGGCACGACTCCGCCGAACCGGGCGTGGATGTCCACACTGGACGCCACTGCGTCGGCGAGCAGTGTGGTGCCGCGGACGATGCCGATGCCGGTCTCGTCGCACGACGTCTCGATACCGAGCACCAGGGGTTCACTCGGCGAGGTCAAGGCTCATCACCAACGCGTCCTTCTTGCTGATCTGGTAATAGCCATGGCGCACGCCGACCACGTCGAAGCCGTAGCGCGCGTAGAGCCGCTGCGCCGGGGCGTTGTCGGCGGCGACCTCGAGCAGGATCCGCCGCACCTGGTGATCGGCGGCGTAGCCGAGCAGATCCGTGAGCAGGGCCCGGCCGACGCCCTGGCGCTGGCGATCCCGGCGCACGGCGATGTTGTTCACCCAGGCCTCCTCGGCCACAGCCATCCCGGCATAGCCGACCACTCCGGTTTCGTCGCGATCGACGATGTAGTAGTGGCCGTTGGCAAGCTCGTTCCAGAACATCGTGGCCGACCACTCCTCTGCCCCGAACAGGTCGCGCTCGAGCGGGATCAGATCCTCGATGTCCCACCATCGCAACCGCCGGATGCTCATCGGCTCACGGGCTCATGGCCGTGGTCGGCCGGTGGTCGACCGGCTTGCTGGGGCCAGGCTCGACCGCGTCCGGCCGGCGCAGGTACAACGGGGTGAGCGCCCCGCCCGAGGCGCCGCGGCGGATCCGCTCGGCGGCCAGCCCGGCCAACGTCAGCGCCGGCGGATACCACGGCGCGTCGAGTACGGGCAAGCCCAGCTCGTCGGCGTAGCGCTGGGCACCGTCGCCCACCGCCGCGTCGACCCTGAGCGACCCGGTCATACGGGCAGCCACCTCGGCGGGCCGGTCCACACCGAGCTCGCCGTGGCGCACGCCGTCGTGGTAGACCGCCCAGTAGATCTCCTTGCGCCGGGCATCGGTGGCGACCAGCACCCGCCCGCTCGTCGCCGCCCCGATGGCGTCAAGTGAGCACACACCGTAGGTCGGGATGCCCAGTCCCTGGCCGATTGAGGCCGCGGTAACCAGGCCGACCCGCAGGCCGGTGAACGGGCCGGGTCCGAGTCCGGCGACGACCGCCGTCAGGTCTGCGGCCCGTGCGCCGGCCGAGGCGAGGACCTGCTCGATCGCCGGCGCGAGCAACTCGCCGTGCGCCCGGGCGTCGACCGTAGATCTCTCCGCGAGGACTACGGGCCCGGCCGCCGGGGCCGCACCGGACGCGACTCGCACGAGCGCCGCCATCACCGCCGGTGTCGAGGTATCGAGCACCAGAACCAGCACTCCAGCACCCTAACCAGCGTCCGATCGGGCGGTTGGCGCCACCCGCCGGCTCGCCGCCCCGCGCCCTGCCGCCCCGCGCCCTGCCGCCCCGCGCCCTGCCGCTCTTCCGTGCCGCAGGCGGCACTCTCTCCTCACGCAAGATAATGATCCGGCATGATCATGTCGGAGCCACATGATCATGCGCGATCATCATCGAACAGACGAGGGTCGCGTCGGCGGCCGGTCCGCGTCGGGCGAGTGCACGCATGTCTGCCCGGATACCCACAGCCGTTATCCACAGTTCAAACGGTGGGCCTGGCCCGCTCGGCCGGGCCCGGGCGACGATGACCCGCATGCGGGAACACCACGGCGATGTGTACGACACCCGCAGGCACAACGATGAACACGATGCCCGCGACCGCGACCAGCCCCACCGCGACCAGCCCCACCGCGACCAGCCCCACCGCGACCCCCGCGCCCGCGACCACCCCGACCGACCGCACCGGCTACGCCTGGGCATCGGGGAACTCCTGCGCTCGCGACGCGGCGCGGCCGGGTTGAGTCAGGACCACCTGGCCCGCGACGCCGGCGTGACGCAGCCACTGGTCAGTCGCGTCGAGCGGGGCATCACGGTGCCGAGTCTCGACCTCGTGGAGCGCCTGTTCGCTGCGCTCGGGTTGCAGCTACGCGTCGCCGCCGAACCGCTCGACGCCGACCTGGACGCCGAGCTCGACCGGATCTCGCTCGTGCCGCTCGAGGACCGGCTCATCAACTCCGACTGGCCGTACCTGGTCAGCCGGCTCGGCGAGCTGCCTTACGTGATCGAGGGCGGGCTCGCCGCCCTGGTCCAGGGCGCGCCGGTCGCGGTGCGCGTGGCCGATATCGCGGTCGCCGTCCGGGACGTCGACGCGTTCGACACCTGGTTGCGGCTCCGTGGCGCCCAACGTTGGAACGAGCGCTGGCAGGAGTTCGGCTACGGCAACCCCGACCCACGTCTGGAGGGTCCGTTGCGGTGGCAGGTCTGCCTGTGCGAGCTGCGGGCCCGCATCTGTCGGGAGCTGCCGGAGTCGGTCGAGGTCCGCATTCAAGAGACGGTGTACCGGGTGCGGCCGCTGCTCCAGCTCGAGCTGACCGATCCCCTGGTGGCCGGACTCGTGCGCCGCTATCTTGTGCGCTCAGGCGCGCTCGACGCCGCCAGCGCTCGTGGACGCGGATAGGACCGCCGGCAACCGCGTACCCCAGTCACCGCCGTGCGCGACCAGCTCCACCACCCGGGTCTCGTCGTCGCCGCGGTCGATGCGCACCTCCAGGTACGAGTCGGCCAGCTGCTCAACTTTGCCGCCGCCCCACTCGACCACGGTGACCGACTCTTCCAGCGACGCATCGAGGTCCAGGTCGTCCACTTCGGCCACCCCGCCGAGCCGGTAGGCGTCCACGTGCACCAGCGGCAACCGGCCACCCCGCTGCGCGTCGGGACGGTGCACCCGGGCGATGACGAACGTCGGGGACGTGACCGCGCCAGTCACGTGAAGACCGGCGCCGATTCCCTGCGCCAGCACCGTCTTGCCGGCGCCGAGCGGCCCGGTGAGCACCACCAGGTCACCGGCGCGCAAGCACCCGGCCAGCGCCCGGCCGAGCGCTCGGGTTAGCTCCACAGTGGATGCAGCCAGCCTCACGGGATGAGCTTACGCACAAACGGTAACAGGGCCGCGTTGACCACGTCGCTGGACTCGAGCAGGGCCACATGGCCGGCCTCGGGCACCACGACGAGTTCGGCCTGGGGCAGCGCGTCGCAGATCGCCTCGGAGTGCGCGAGCGGCGTGAGCAGGTCCTCGTCCCCGCAGATGACGAGCGTCGGCACGTCCCGCAGCGCGCCCAGCGCGAGCACCTTGTCGTGGCCGTAGAGCGTGCGGAGGTAACGCGCAACCGCATCGGTGGAGGTGGCCGAATTCATCCGCTCCACATAGGACACCAGCGCCGGGCTGATCGAGGCCGAGCCGAAGCCGTACCGGCGGGTTAGCAGCCAGGCCAGGTCGGTCGAGGCCTGCCGGGCCCGGTCGAGCACGCCGGCCGTCGCCCATCCGGCTCCGCTGAGCAACGGCAGGAACGGCTTGCGGAACCGCACGAGCAGCTGCGGCATGCCGAACGCGACGCCGCCGAGCTCGCCGGCCGAGGTGGAGATCAGCACCACTGCGCCCACCGCCCCGTCCGGACCGAAGAACTCCGGGGTCTGATCGGCGAAGGCCATGATGGCCATGCCGCCCATGGAGTGGCCTACCAACACGACCCGACCGTGGGGCGTGGTCTCCTCGACCACGCGGCGCAGTGCCCGGCCGAGCATATCCACCGTGTACTGACCCTTGGCCAACCGGCCGGAGCGACCGTGGCCGGGCTGGTCGTAGCACACGATGCGGACATCGTCCATCTCGGAGAGTGCCTTGCGCTGAAAGTGGAACGTACCCATGTCGAGGCAGAAGCCGTGCACGAAGACCACGGTGAGCGCGGCCTCGGTGGCTCCGGCTATCTCCACATGGAGCGGGATCCCCTCGTCCGTGACGACGGTGCGGTGCTCATGGGCTGGCAGCGCACCGAACGGCTCGTCCCGGTACGGGTCGCGGTCGCTGCTGCGCCGCTGCCGCAGCAGCAGCCGCTCCACCGCCACCCCAGCGGCCACGCCGGCCGCGGCGGCACCCACCAGCGTCCCGACCAGGCCGGCCTTGCGTTTGTTGCTCCCCACCTCGTCCGCCGCTGACATCACGGGTGCACTCACACGTCGGCGCCGTCGTAGACGCGTGGCACCCGGGCGCTGCCCATCCGGGTCACGATCTCGTAGTTGATCGTCGATGTGGCCCGCGCCCAGTCGTCCGCCGTCGGCTCGCCGTGGTCGCCCGGCCCGAACAACACCGCCACCTCGCCCTCCCGCACCGGGTCGTCGCCGCAGTCAAGCACCACCTGGTCCATGCACACCCGGCCGGCGATGGTCCGGTTCGCGCCGGCTAGGCGTACTGGAGCCGAGTTGCCGGCCGCCCAGGGCACCCCGTCGGCATAACCGACCGGCACCAGGGCCAGCGTGGTGTCGCGCCCGGTGGTGTAGGTGTGCCCGTAGGAGACGCCCTGCCCGGCCGGCACCCGCTTGGTCAGCACCACCCGCGCCCGTACCGTCATCGCCGGGCGCAGGCCGTAGTCGCGCCGCGGCACCGGTGACAGACCGTAGATCGCGATGCCGGGCCGCACCAGGTCGAAGTGGGTGTCGGGCCGGGTGAGCGTGGCGGCCGAGTTGGCCAGGTGCCGGTAGTGCGGTGCGAGCCCGTAGCGCTCGGCCACGGCCAGGCCGTCGTGAAACGCCGCGAGCTGGGCATCGGTGGTGGCGTGCTCGGGCACGTCGGCGTGGACGAAGTGGCTCCACACGCCGACCAGCTCGATCGAGCCGTCGGCCACGGCCTTGGCCGCGGCGTCGCAGAGATCCGGCCAGTCGGCCGCGGTGGCGCCGCCGCGGGACAGGCCCGTGTCAATCTTGATGTGGACGCGGGCCGGTCGCCCGGCGGTACGCGCCGCCGCGGTGATCTCGTCGAGCAGCCCGGGCGACGAGGCAGAGAGGTCCACGTCGGCGACGACCGCGTCCGCGAGTGGCAGCCCGGGCGCGAGCAGCCAGGCCAGCACGGGCGCGACGATGCCGGCCCGGCGCAGCTGCAACGCCTCGCCCAGCGTGCAGACGCCGAGCCACGTGGCGCCACCGGCGAG
Source organism: Micromonosporaceae bacterium (assembly GCA_050264675.1). Lineage (GTDB taxonomy): Bacteria > Actinomycetota > Actinomycetes > Mycobacteriales > Micromonosporaceae > JBLNGJ01. Next base: position 490 of record JBLNGJ010000005.1, on the reverse strand, counting down.
GGCGGCGCGAGCCGCCGGCACCATGCCGTGCCCGTACCCGTCGCCCTTGACCACGGCCATGACCTCGGCAGCGCCGGCGTGTGATCGCAGCACGGCAACGTTTGTCCGGATCGCCCCGAGATCGACCCGTACCTCCGCCTGCCACATGAGCCCAAGCCTAACTGGCCGGCAGCGCACTCCGATCGTGCAGCGAGGCCACCGCGGCGGGCAGGGCACGGGCCACCTCTACCGCGGTCACCGGGGTTGCCGCCGGCCCGGTTGCGAGCCGTCCGGCCAGGCCGTGCGCGAAGGCCGCGGCGACCGCAGCCCGCTCGGCCGGCAAGCCGGCAGCGACCAGGGACGCGAGCAGTCCGGTCAGCACGTCGCCGCTGCCGGCGCTGGCGAGCACCGGCGTGCCGGTCGGGTTCACCCAGGCCGAGCCGTCCGGTGTGGCGACGATGGTCCGGTCGCCCTTGAGCAGCACGACGGCGCCCAGCTGGGTAGCGAGCTC
>JBLNGJ010000004.1:0-8248 GCA_050264675.1 Micromonosporaceae bacterium | reverse complement strand
CTCCCCGGGTGGCGGCAAATGTGATCGCCGACGCAGTTCCTCCCGCGGAGGCGGCAGACGTGGCTGGTCAAGCGCCCCACCCGCGACGGGTCGCGGTCGCCGTGCTCGCCCCGCCGACCTGGACCCCGCCAGGGATCGCGGCGTCGACCTGGCGCGAGGCCCTCGCTGAGGACGTGCTCGACGTGCTCGCCACCTTGGCCGAGGTCGAGGCCGCCGTCGCGGTCGAGGCCGCGGAGACGGCGCTGACCCGTCGGGTCGGCTGGCCCGGCTTGCCGGCGTACGCGATGACCGACCTGACCGCGGCGGCCCTGCTGCCGGCGCTGGCGGCCGACGGGTATCACCAGGCCGTCCTGCTCCCCGCCGACGCGCCGGATCTGCCGGCCATGCTCATCGCCAAGCTGCTGCGACCGCTGGGCACCCGGCCGGTGGCGGCGGCCCCGGTGATCGGCGGCCCCGGCCTGCTCGGGCTCGGTGTGCGGCTGCCCGCCCCGGCCTGGCTGCCGGCGCTGGGCCTGGACGAGCTGACGGTGGCGACGCTGCGGGAGGCGGCGCCGGGACCAGGCGAGGTGGCCGTAGCGCCGGGCTGGCACCGGCTGCGCGGCCCGGCCGACCTGGGCCGGCTCGATTGGCGGCTGGCCGGGTGGGAGGCGACCCGCGCGTTGCTGCCGTTGTCAACCTGACGGCGGGAACTCCAGGTCGTCCTCGGGCGGGGTACGGGCGAACGCATCCGGGTCGGCGAAGTCCTCCTCACCCGGAAGAAGGTCCGGGTGGCCCCAGATGGCGTCGCGTCCGTCGATGCCCCGATGCTCGGCGAGCGCGGCCCACAGCGTGGTGGCCTCGCGCAGGCGGCGCGGGCGCAGCTCGAGCCCGACGAGCGCGGCGAAGGTCTGCTCGGCCGGCCCACCGGCCGCGCGCCGGCGCCGGAACGCCTCGGCCAGCCGCACCGAGTCGGGCAGGCGGCCCTCAGCCGCCCGGTCCACGACGTGGCACACCCAGCCTTCGATCAGCGCCAGCGCGGTCTCCAGGCGGGTCAGCGCGGCCTTCTGCGCGGGTGAGTCGGCCGCCTCGAAGACCCCCTCGATGGTGACCTCGCGCATCGACTCCGGGTCGGCCGGGTCCAGCCGTCCGAACGCCTCCTCCACCGCCTCCCGGTTCACGCTGATCCCGGCCGCGTAGGTCTCCACGGCGGCGAAAACATGCCCGCGCAGCCACGGCACGTGGCCGAAGAGGCGCTGGTGGGCCGCCTCGCGCAGGGCCACGTAGAGGCGGAGCTGGTCGTCGGCGACCTCGAGGCCCTCGCCGTACCCGGCCAGGTTCACCGGGATCAGTGCGGCGGTGCCGGCCGGCCCGAGCGGCAGCCCGATGTCGCCGGCCGAGAGCACCTCGCCCGCGAGCGAGCTCAGCGCGGTGCCGAGCTGACTGCCGAAGATGGCCCCGCCGACCGAGGAGAGCAGCGCCGTCATCGGCCCGAGCTGGCCGCGCATCTGCTCCGGCACGAACTCCTCGGTCGCCCGCACCATCCGGCCGGCGACCGGGTCGCAGAGCCGGCGCCAGACCTCCAGGGTGTTGGTGAGCCAGTCGGCCCGCCGCCACGCCTGCACCGCCCGGATGCCCGAGGGCAGCGCTGACTGGGCCTCGAGCCACAGGTCGGCCAGGCGCAGCGCCTCCTCCACGGCGGCCCGCTGGCTGCTCGCGACCGCCGGGTCGTCGCGCAGTTGCGACTGGGCGACCTGGGTGGCCAGGTCCCAGTTGACCGGGCCGCTGCCCGGGTTGGCGATCATCTGCTGCAACTGGGCCAGGAACGCCTGCACCTGGCCGAGGTCGTTCGGATCGCCGTCCGACCCACCGGGTAGCGCGAACCCGAACGGGGGGTTGGTCATGGTCCCACGTTACTCTGCGGGGTCGCGGCGATCTTGCCGTCCGGATGCACTTCGGACGGCGCCCGGCCGGGTGCCGCTACGCTTCGCCGCATGAGACGACGCGGCCTGACGGTTCTGGTCGGCGCGGTGCTGGTGGTCGGTCTGACCCTGCTGATGGGTCACGCCCGGGTGCCGTACGTCGAGTTGGAGCCGGGGCCGACCTACGACACGCTCGGCCTGGACGACAAGGGCAAGGATGTGATCACCATCTCCGGTGCCCCGGTCTCGTCGTCGAAGGGACAGTTGCGCTTCGTCACGATCGGTGCCCGCCAGGACCTGACCCTGATCGAGGCGTTGCGGGGCTGGTGGCGCGACGACGACGCGGTGGTGCCGCGGGAGCTGCTCATTCCGCCCAACCTCACCGACCAGCAGGTGGAGCAGCGTAACGCGGAGGACTTCGCGCAGTCGGGCTCGGCTGCCGAGGCGGCCGCGCTGACCAAGCTGGGCTATCCGGCCAGGGTTTCGGTCAAGGAGGTGGCGTCGGGGCTGCCGGCCGACGGCAAGCTGAGGGCGGGCGACGTGATCAAGACCATCGATGGTACGGCGGTCGACTCGGCCACGAAGCTGCTCCAGCTGATCCGGGCCAGGTCGGTCGGGGCCACGCTGACCGTCGGGTACGAGCGGGGTGGGCAGCCGGCCACGGTGTCGATTACCACGGTCGCCGGCGACGACGGTACGCCGCGCATCGGCATCGTGCCCCAGGTCGACCAGCCGCATCCGTTCACACTGGACATTCCCGTGGACAACGTGGGCGGTCCGTCGGCCGGGCTGATGCTCGCCCTGGGCATCCTCGACAAGCTGCAGCCCGAGGACCTCACCGGCGGCAAGATCATCGCGGGTACGGGCACCATCGACGAGGCCGGCCGGGTCGGGCCGATCGGTGGGGTGCCCCAGAAGATCGTCGCGGCCAAACGGGACGGGGCGACGATCTTCCTCACCCCCACCGACAACTGTGCCGAGGCGGTGGCGAACGCCGTACCCGGCCTGATTCTTGTCCGGGTCACCTCGCTGGATGATGCGCTCGCCGCGCTGCAGGCCGTTCGCGCCGGCCAGCAGCCCCGGCTCTGCTCGGCCTGACCGGCACCGCAGCCGCGCGCCGGTTGGCGGTCACCCGTAGTCTGGCCCCGTGGTGATGCGAAGCCCCCTGCCCAGGGTGAGCCGGCGTGGCCGGGTCACGATCATCGTGATTTCGGTAGTGATCATCCTGCTGACGGTGCTGGGCCGCCTGGTCGACCTGTGGACCGACTGGCTGTGGTTCCAGGAGGTGAACTACACGGGTGTCTTCGGCGGCCTGATCCGCGCGAAGATCCTGCTCTTCGTGCTCTTCGGGCTGGCCATGGCCGGGTTCGTCGGGGGCAACCTCTACCTGGCCTACCGGCTGCGCCCGCTGATGCGTACGCACTCGGCCGAGCAGCACGCGCTGGAGCGCTACCGCATGCTGCTCACGCCGCGTATCGGCCTGTGGATCTCGGTGGCGGCCGGCCTCCTCGGTGTCTTCGCCGGGCTCTCGGCGCAGGGCCATTGGCAGCAGTGGCTGCTGTTCTGGAACGGCCGCGACTTCGGCATCACCGACCCGCAGTTCCACGTCGACATCGGCTTCTACGTCTTCAGGTACCCGTTCTACCGCTTCCTGCTCGACTTCGGCTTTACCGCGGCCACGCTCGCGGTGCTCGGCTCGATCGCGGTGCACTACCTCTACGGCGGCGTGCGGCTGCAGGGCGTGGGCGACCGGATGACCACCGGCGCCCGGGCCCACCTCACCGCGTTGGTCGCGTTCTTCGTGCTGTTGAAGGCGGTCGCGTACTTCCTTGACAAGCGCGGCCTGACGCTGGACTTCAACTCCGGCACCGATCTGTGGGGCGGTGGCTACTCCGATATCAACGCCGTACTGCCGGCCAAGGAGATCCTCACCTACATCTCCATCGTGGTCGCGGTGGCGATCCTGATCTTCTCGAATGTGGGCACCCGCAACCTGGTCTGGGCCGGCGCGTCCTTGGCCCTGCTGGGCATCTCGGCGGTGACGATCGGCGGCATCTACCCGGCCGCCGTGCAGCAGTTCACGGTCAAGCCGAACATCCGTGACAAGGAAGCCGACTACATCCTGCGGACGATCGAGGGTACGCGTCAGGCGTACGGGCTCACCGGGGTGCAACGCACCTCGTACCCGGCACAGACCTTGACCCCGCCGCCGTCGCTGGCCAAGGACCAGACCGTGGTGCCGACGATCCGGTTGCTCGACCCGGCTGTGGTCAACGACACGTACACCCAGTTCCAGCAGATCCGCGCCTTCTACGACTTCAACGACAAGCTCGACGTCGACCGCTACCTCATCGACGGCAAGGTGCAGGACTACGTCGTCGGCGTACGTGAGATCAACTACACCAAGTTGCAGGGTCAGCAGAACAACTGGCAGAACCGGCACACCGTCTTCACCCACGGGTACGGGTTCGTGGCCGCCCCGGCGAACCGGGTCGTCGCCGAATGCGGCGGCGCGCCGTTCTTCGTCTCCGGCTTCCTGGGCGAGGCGAACCAGAGCAGCAACCAGGAACAGTGCGTCGCACCGACCGAACTGATCAAGGTCAGCCAGCCGCGCATCTACTACGGCGAGCTCTCGACCACCGACGACTACGTCGTCGTGGGCCGCAGCCCGAGCGGCCGGACCGATCCGGAGTTCGACCGCCCCTCGGGCGATAGCGAGATGCACTTCACCTACGACGGCAAGGGCGGGGTTCCGGTCGCGTCCTTCGGCCGGCGGTTGCTGTACGCGCTGCACTTCCGCGAGGGCAACTTCCTGCTCTCCGACGTGTTCAACGAGAACTCGAAGGTCATCTACATCCGTGATCCGCGGGAGCGGGTGGAACGGGTGGCGCCCTTCCTCGCCCTTGACGGCGACCCCTACCCGGCGGTGATCGGCGGACGGGTCACCTGGATCCTCGACGGCTACACCACATCGGCGAGCTTTCCCTACTCCCAGCGGGTCGACCTGCGCGAGGTGACCAGCGACGCGCTCACCGGTACCGGCACGGCCTTCCAGGCCAAGCAGAACATCAACTACATCCGCAACTCGGTCAAGGCGACCGTGGACGCGTACGACGGCACGGTGACGCTCTACGAGTTCGATGACCAGGACCCGATCCTCCGGGCGTGGAACAAGGCCTTCGGCGGCAACGTCATCAAGCCGAAGGCCGCCATCCCAGCCGACCTGGCGGCCCATTTCCGCTACCCCGAGGACCTGTTCAAGGTGCAGCGGGACCTGCTGGCCAAGTTCCACATCAGCGACCCGCGCGAGTTCAACTCGGCGCAGAACTTCTGGCAGGTGCCGGAGGACCCGGCGAAGGGCGGATCCGGCGTCAAGCAGCCGCCGTACTTCCTGCTCACCCAGTTCCCCGGCGAGAACAGCCAGCGCTTCCAGCTCACCTCGGCGCTCACGCCGACCCGGCGGCAGAACCTCTCCTCGCTGCTGACCGGCTCGGTGATCGACAACAAGCTCAGCCTGGAGCTGCTCGAGCTGCCCGGCGACAACCGCATCCCCGGCCCGGGTCAGGCACAGCAGAACATGTCCACCGATGCCGATGTCCGAAGAGAGATCACCTTCCTGCAGGGCACCGGGTCGCAGGCGCAGGTGATCTACGGCAACCTGCTCTCGTTGCCGTACGGCGGAGGCATGCTCTACGTCCAGCCGGTCTTCATCAAGGGCAATGTGGACAATTCCTTCCCGTTGCTGAAGCTCGTTCTGGTCAACTACGGCACCACGGTGGCGTACGCGTCGTCACTGCCCACGGCGATCAACAACCTGATCCAGAAGGGCGGCCAGCAACCCAGCACCAACCCCGAGAATCCGCCTACCACGCCGACTGGGCCGGTATCCGGTGACCTGGCCGCGGCCGCCGCAAAGATCCAGGCGGCGATCGACAAGCTGCACCGGGCGCAGGAGTCGGGTGACTTCGCCGCGTACGGCACGGCGCTCAAGGAACTTGATGACGCGGTGAAGGAGTTCCAGGCCGTCCAGGCCCGCCTGAACAGCCCAGGCGCCACGCCCTCACCGACCCCCAGCGGCTAACGCGGCTTTTGCCGGTCGAGACATCGTAAGCTAAGGTGGACGAGCCAACGCGGGGTGGAGCAGCTCGGTAGCTCGCTGGGCTCATAACCCAGAGGTCCCAGGTTCAAATCCTGGCCCCGCTACCAACCGAAGGATCTTGACCAGGTACAACGCTGGTCAAGATCCTTCGCATTTGGGCCCCAGCCCGGTACGCACCTTGAACTCCCCGAGGATCATGACGGTGCTGTCGCCGGATCGCGAGAGGTGCCACCGGGGGTCGTTGCCGGCGGTATCTGTTCGGAGCCATCGACGATGGCTTGGGCGAGTTCGGACAGGCGCCGGTTGCGGTTTCGGGCATCGCGGCGAAGCAGCGCGAAGGCTTCGGCCACGTCCACATGAAGGCGTTCGGCCAGGAAGCCCTTGGCCTGTTCGATCAGGACGCGGCTGTTCAGCGCGGTCTGCAGCTGTTCGGTGAGAACGTCGCGGCGACGGATGGCGCGGTGCTGCAGCAGCCCGATGGTGGCCACATCGGCCAGGGCCTGGCCGATGCTCAGTTTGCCTTCGTCGAGCGCGCCCGGATGGACGTCGAAGAGGTTCAGCGCACCGACGACCTCGGCGCGCAGACGCATGGGTACAGCGTGCACCGCGGCGAAGCCGACCTCGGCGGCGGCGGCGGTGAACCGCGGCCAGCGACCGGCCGAGGGCAGGTCGGGCACCGACACCGGTTGGCCCGTGCGGAAGCAGTCCACACAAGGCCCTTGGTCGGTTTGCAGCTGGAACAGCTCCAGCAGTCTGGTCTGTTCGGAGGACGCGGCCACCACCTGTAGCGTGTCCTTCTGGTCGGTCAGCAGCAGCCCGGCCGCCGCGACGCCCAGCAGCTGGACACACCGCTCGGTCAGCACATGCAGAAAGTCGATCACATCAAAGTCGTCGACGAGCGTGTCGGCCATCTCCACGAACACGTCGGCAAGCTGAACCTCGGCCATCTCACCCACCTCGCCCCACAGTAATCCCGCTGGCTCGGCGGCCGGTAACGTGGCCGGACCAATCCTGTCCGAACGACGCCAGATCGGAACGTCAACCGCCACCGCGGCTCTCGTCGCCAGAACGGGCGGACGTGTCGGGGTGGAATCGCAGGCGTCGGGCGACCACATCCGCGGCGACATCACGCAACCGTCGGTCGTGGGCGAAAGCGTAGGCGCGTAGCCGGATCAGGGCCACCGACGCGGTAACCCCCAGCTGCACGATGATCATTCCGGTGGCTTGGTGCACCTGGGGATGCTGCGGGCCGGCCTGCTCGGGCCAGTTTCCGTCCGGCCTTGATCCGTCGCCCTGCGTCGCGTCGAGCAGCAGGGCGCCGGCCGTGTCCGCCAGCACCAGCGCATCGGCCAGTTGCTCGCGATCGAGGTCGCCGGGCTGGGTGCGGTAGAGATCCATCGCGCCGAGACGAATCGCGCCGAGCTGCAGCGGCAGCGCGAACACCGCCCGCCCACCGGCCTGTGCCGCTGCCGGCGCGAACACCGGCCAGCGGGACAGGCACTCCGAGGTCGTCAGATCGGCCACCAATACCGGGCTGCCAGTCACAGCGTCGATGCCCGGGCCTTCGCCGAGGGTCAGGGTGAGTTCCTCCAGGTTGGAGGCGACCGAGTCGCTGGCGTAGATCGTTTCGCGCGGGGTGGCCCTCAGCGTCACCGCGACGGCGGCGCTGTCCACGCCACTAGCCGAAATCGCCGCGGCGCAGACGTGCTCGACCGTGGCCGGCCGACCGTCAGTGTGTTTGACGACGAGGCTCCAAAGCCGCATCCGGCGATCAGCGCTCATGACAATGCCCGTCGGGGCACCACGCTGCCGACAATGAGACCACGATGCACGCCTCCGAAACCTCAACGGTTCGTGAGGCCGCGACGGGCGGGTGACGTAGGACTAGGACCGGGTCGAACGCGACGAGCTCCTCGAGCGGCTGGTCACCCTTAGCCTACGCCCGCAGGTCTTCGAGCTGCCGATGCCATCGTCGAGTTGCGGCACGGCGGCGACGTGGCTGTCGACAAGGTGGTCGAGTAAGCCGTAGAGCAGGAAGCCGGCGCCGTGTCCGGCGGGTCGGGTGGCCAGAATGAGCGAGCAGGCCGATTGGTGCGGCGAGCGCGTAGAGTGGGGCTTTGCTGCCCCGGTCCCGGTGGCGTCACGGGTCCGCTGCTGTCGCGGACGCGGCCTTTGGCCGAACTCATCAGTTGTGTGGTGTCCGAACTGACCTGGCTGTCGTGGAGTTACTCCCGGCCGGAAGACACCAGTC
>JBLNGJ010000003.1:0-5174 GCA_050264675.1 Micromonosporaceae bacterium | reverse complement strand
TGAGTCCTGCCAGTCCTGCCAGAGCCACTCCTTGTCCAGGCCCGAGTCCAGGTGGTCCCACGGCAGCACCTCGTGCTGGTCGCGCTCGCGGGTGGTGAACCAGTCGAGGTCGACGCCGCACGCCGGCAGCACCTCGGCGGCCGCGTCGGCCCACCGGTGGAACGAGAAGTGCTCGCGCCAGCCGTCGAAGCGGGCGCCGGCCTGCCAGGCTCGCCGGATCACCGCGCCGACCCGCCGGTCGCCCCGGGCGAGCAGCGCCTCGATCAGGGTCGGTTCGCCGTCGTGGTAGCGGTAGCCGATGGCCCGCCCGAGCGAGCGGTCGGCGTTGATGGCCTGTTTGAGCAGGCGAAGGCGGTGGTCGATGGTCTGCGGGCTGGCCGCCGCGGCCCACTGGAACGGCGTGTGTGGCTTGGGCACGAAGCCGCCGATGGAGACCGTGCACCGGATGTCCCGGGAGCCGGTCGCCGACCGTCCGGCCTTGATCACCTCGTGGGCCAGCCGGGCGATCTGCAGCACGTCCTCGTCGGTCTCGGTCGGCAGCCCGCACATGAAGTAGAGCTTCACGTGCCGCCAGCCGTTGCTGTACGCGGTGACCACCGTACGGATCAGGTCCTCTTCGGTGACCATCTTGTTGATCACCTTACGGATGCGCTCGGACCCGCCCTCCGGGGCGAACGTGAGCCCGGTGCGGCGGCCGTTGCGCGACAGCTCCTCAGCCAAGGTGATGTTGAACGCATCGACCCGGGTCGAGGGCAGCGACAGCGAGACGGCGGTGCCCTCGTACCGCTCGGCCAGGCCGGAGCAGATATCGCCGATCTCGGAGTGGTCGGCCGAGGAGAGCGAGAGCAGGCCCACCTCGGTGAACCCGGAGAACGCCAACCCGTCGGCGACCATCTGACCCACGGTGGTGATCGACCGCTCCCGCACCGGTCGCGTGATCATGCCGGCCTGGCAGAACCGGCACCCCCGGGTGCAGCCGCGGAAGATCTCCACCGCGTACCGCTCATGCACCGTCTCGGCCAATGGCACCAATGGCTTGCGCGGATAGGGCCAGGCGTCGAGGTCCATCGTGGTGCGTTTGCGGATCCGGAACGGCACGCCGGCGCGGTTGGGCACCACCCGCTGGATGCGCCCGTCCGGCCGGTACTCCACATCGTAGAAGCGCGGCACGTAAACCGCCTCGGTGCCGGCCAGTCGTAGCAGGAGCTCGTCGCGGCCACCCGGACGACCCTGCGCCTTCCACTCCCGCACGATCGCGGTGATCTCGCCGACCGCCTCCTCACCGTCGCCGAGCACCGCGGCGTCGATGAACTCGGCGATCGGCTCCGGGTTGAACGCGGCGTGCCCGCCCGCGACCACCACCGGGTCGGCTTCGCCGCGCTCGGCCGCGCACAACGGGATTCCGGCCAGGTCCAGGGCGGTGAGCAGGTTCGTATAGCCGAGCTCGGTGGAGAACGAGACCCCGAACAGGTCGAAGTCGCGCACCGGCCGGTGAGCGTCCACTGTGAACTGTGGCACGCCGTGCTCGCGCATCAGGCGTTCCAGGTCGGGCCAGACCGCGTACGTGCGCTCGGCCAGCACATCGGGCTGCTCGTTGAGCACCTCGTAGAGGATCTGCACGCCCTGGTTGGGCAGGCCGACCTCGTACGCGTCCGGGTACATGAGCGCCCAGCGCACGGCCGCGGCCTCCCAGTCCTTCACGACTGAGCCCAGCTCACCGCCGACGTACTGGATCGGCTTGCTCACCTGCGGCAGCAACGGTTCCAGCCGCTCGAACACGCCGTTGGTCATGCCCACGCTCACCTCCGGTCCCTAACGGTACGCGGCCCGCCATTCGCCCCGGTTCGTGGCTCCGAACTACCTCGGTGTGAGCGCCTGCGCTGCCAGCGCGGCCGGCCCATGCCCGCACCGGACCGCCGGTCGGGGAACCGAGATCGCGATTACCGGTGGCGAACGTTCAGTAAAACGCGGCGGCACTTCACTTCCCAGACCGGAAATCGTGGTCTTCACGCTGGTCTGATCCAACCGCCACCGTCGGCGAGGAGCTGGCGCACCTGCTGGTTCACCGATGCATCGTGATCGGCGGCGCTTCGACGGTAAGGACCATGAAGCTCAACCTGTGGACGGCGAGGGTGGGGTGTGGGACAGCCGTCAGCGGACGCGGTAGCTCAGCCACCACCAGTACGTGCCCATGGTGATTCGTAGGTCCTCGGCCGCCGGCGCGACAAGCGCGCGTAGCTCGTCCTCGGTGAAGTAGTTCTTCACGATCACGTACCGCCGCCCGTCGGACACCACCCGCGGCTCGTAGGTGTCAGCCTCATCGGGCCGGCGGATCAGCTCCTCGCCCCAGTCGCCAGTGAGCTGGTTGTCGCCGAGGAACACGACCGCCCCGGCACCGAGCCGGCGGTGCCAGGCGTCGAGGAAGTCGGCCCGGCGCTGCGCCGGCACGTGGGAGAGCCATTGCATGGCCAGGCCGCCGTCGAAGTCGCCCTCGATCTGCTCCAGCCGGTAGGCGTCGCCGTCGCACACCCGTACCCCGGGGTGCCCGGCGAGGCGGTCGGCGGCGATCCGGCGCATCGCCGGCGACGAGTCGATCGCGGTGATCGACGCGGTCGCGGGGGCCAGCCGGTCGGTCCACACGCCGGTGCCACACGCGATCTCCAGCACGTGCCGTCCGCCCAGGGCAGCCCGCAGGTCGGCCACCATCTCGTGCACCCACGGCGGCGACGCGCCCACGTACGCGTGGTCATACGAGGGAGCCCGGGCCTCGTAGTAGTCGCGCAGCACCCGGTCGTCGACATCGCCCACGCGGCCCACCCTAGGCACCAAAGGTCCGCACGCCGACCGATTTCTCGCCGCGAAGTCAGAACAGCGCCGCCTCCTCTGGCGGATGCTCGGTGCGCCGGTGGCCCCGGGCCAGCGGCGGCGGGATCCGGCCGGGCGCCCCGGCCGACGCCGAATCGACCAAGGTGGTCAGATCCTTGGCTGACTCCTCGGCCAGGCGGTAGATGCCCTGCAGGCCGATCGAGCTGGTCAGCTCGCCGTCGCGGATGTGGCGCAGGGTGCGCTCGCCGCGCTGGGAGCGGAAGGTCAGCCGCGCCAGCAGCTCGGAGTTGAGCGCCAGGTCGGCCCGCGGCACCGTACCCTCCAGGCCGATCACGACCTCGTCGGTGCAGGTCGGGGCGAGAAAACGCCAGGCCCGGTACTCAGGGAACCGGTGCTCGATCAGGCTCGGCCCGTCCTCCTGACCCAGCAGCAGCATCTCGCGCACACGCATGCGGGCCACCACGTAGACCTGGCGGTTGCTGACCGCGATCGGGTAGACCACATCGCCGACCCGCACGCCGGCCCGGCGGAAGCTCGGCTCAGACAGGTGCGGCCCGCCGAAGAGTACCGGCAACGGCTTGTGACCGGCGGCCAGGGCGCTGTGCCAGCGCTCGTTGGTCCAGAACACCGTGTAGGACTCCGTCACCTGACCTCCTCGGCTCGGCGCCGGCCCCCGCGTCAGACGCGACTGACCGCCACCTGCACAGTCTCGCCGTCGCCGGCCTCGCCCGCGAATCCTGACGGGCTGACCTCACCGAACGTGAGCGCGTGCGCGAGCACCTCGCCGGCGACGAAGTCGTGGTGCGCCCGCACCGCGTCGGCCACCGCCGCACCCGCCTGCACGACCACGTTGATGCGGTCGGCCACGTCGAGGTTGGCCGCCCGCCGGGCCTGCTGCACCACCCGCACCACGTCCCGGGCCAGCCCTTCGGCGGCCAGTTCGGGGGTCACCTCCGTGTCGAGCACGACCACGCCCTCACCGCCGGGCAACGGGGCCGAGTGCTCCGCGTCGGCGGCGACCAGCCGCAGCTCGTACTCGCCCTCCTCCAGCGTGACCCCGGCGGCGACCGGGCGGCCGTCCACCAGCGACCACTCGCCCGCCTTCACCGCCCGGATCACCTGCTGCACCGCCCCGCCGACCCGTGGGCCGAGCGTGCGCGGCACCACGGTGAGCACCTGCTCGCAGTAGGCGGTGACGTCGTCGGCGAAGACGACCTCCTTCACGTTGACTTCATCGGCGACCAGATCGGCGAGCGGGCGCAGCGCCGCCGCCGCCGGGGTGGCGACGGTCAGCCGACGCAGCGGCAGCCGTACTCGCAGGGCCTTGGCCTTGCGCAGCGACAGGGCGCCCGAACACACGTCGCGAACAGCATCCATCGTGGACACCAGCTCGTGGTCGGCCGGCCACCGCGACGCCGACGGCCAGTCGGTCAGGTGCACCGACCGCTCGCCGGTCAGGCCGCGCCAGATCTCCTCGGCCGTCAACGGAGCCAGCGGCGCCAGCAGTCGGGTGACGGTCTCCAGCACGGTGTAGAGGGTGTCGAACGCGTCCCGGTCGCCCGACCAGAACCGGTCCCGGGACCGGCGCACGTACCAGTTGGTCAGCGCGTCCAGATAGGACCGCACCGACGCGCACGCCCCGCTGATGTCGTACTCATCCATCCGGGCGGTGACGTCGGCGACCAGCTCCCCAGTCTTGGCCAGCACGTACCGGTCGAGCCGGTGCGGCGAGTCGGTCCGGGCCCGCGCCTCGTACCCCTCCGCGTTGGCGTAGAGCGAGAAGAAGTACCACACGTTCCACAGCGGCAGCAGGACGTGGCGCACGGCGTCGCGGATACCGCTCTCGGTGACCGGCATGTCGCCACCCCGCAGCACCGGTGAGGCCATCAGGCACCAGCGCATCGCATCCGAGCCGTACTGTTCGAACATCTCGTAGACGTCCGGATAGTTGCGCAGGCTCTTGGACATCTTGCGGTAGTCGTCGCCCTGCAGGACGCCGTGCACGACACAGGTGCGGAAGGCGGGGCGGTCGAACAGCGCGGTGGCGAGCACGTGCAGGGTGTAGAACCAGCCCCGCACCTGCCCGATGTACTCGACGATGAAGTCACCCGGGTAGTGGTGCTCGAACCAGTCCGCGTTCTCGAACGGGTAGTGCACCTGGGCGAACGGCATCGAGCCGGACTCGAACCAGCAGTCGAGCACCTCGGGCACCCGGCGCATCATCGACTTCCCGGTCGGGTCGTCCGGGTTGGGTCGCACCAGCTCGTCGACCATCGGCCGGTGCAGGTCACTCACGCGTACCCCGCTGGGCTGGCCGCTTCGGGTCGCAAGCTCCCCGAAGTGCTTTT
>JBLNGJ010000002.1:0-2786 GCA_050264675.1 Micromonosporaceae bacterium | reverse complement strand
GCGAGCCCGCGACGACCGGGTAGCGGGAGTTGGCCGACAGCATGTCGCCGACCCGCCGCGCCGCCACCGTCGCCAGCGGTGAGGATCCCCACACGATCGGGATGGAGTTGGCCAGGTCGAGCGCGAGCGACTTGGCCGGGTTGACGAATGACTCGGCCGTGGGCCGGCAGCGCTCGGCGTCCGCGTCCAGCCGCGCGGCGGTCTCGGCCAGATCGGCCTCGGCGATACGGACCAGGCCGAGGGTACGCGCGGCGAGCAGCACCGGAACGGTGAGCGCCCACAGGCTGGCCCGGGCCGGGGCGCGGCGCGGCACCGGCACGAATGGCGCCCGGGCCCGTTCGGCGATCGCCTGCAGCTCAGAGTCGGGCGCGCCGATGGCGACCAACCGGGCGCCGCGGCGGGCGGCGGCATCGGCCGCGGCGAGCGCCTCCGGACTGCGGCCGGACGCGGAGACCGCGATCACCGCATCGGCCGCGCCGACCCAGCCGGGCACACCGGCGCTGCGGTGCGCCACCACCGGCACCGGGCAGCGCGGCCCGGCCACGCACTCGAGCAGGTCGCCGGTGCGCCCGGCGGTGCCGACGCCGGCCACCACGACCGCCCGCGGACGGCCTTCGTCGGCGAGCGCGGCCAGGTGCGCCTCGGCCGCGAGCGAGGCCGACTCGCGCACCTGGGCCCCGGCCGAGGCGATGGCTCGCAGCATGCCGGAGGGGTCGGCGCTGGCGATGGCGGCCGCGTTCTCCAACAGGGCCTCGTCGACGTGGCGGTGACCGCGTACGCGGGCGGTGCCGTCGCGGGGCAGCATCAGGCCTCCGCCTCCGCGGTGCCCTCGGCCGCGCCGGTCGCGGCCGGCCGGGCCTCGTCGAGCAGCAGCACCGGAATGTCGTCGCGGATCTCGAAGACGCGCCGGCACTGGGTGCAGGTGAGCGTCTGCGCCTGCGGGTCGTAGTCGAGCGGGGCGTGGTGCGTGTCGGGGCACGCGAGGATCTCCAACAGCTGCGGGTCGAGCACCACGGGTACCTCACCTTCGCCAAGCGCCAGCGCGAATGCGGCGCTTGCACCGCAGCGTAACGACCCGGCTCGGGAGCACCAGGAGCGAGCGCCGGCGAGCCCCGCAGTCGCGACCTGGACGCCGCGGCGAGCACCGGTTCGCGGGCAGAGTGGACCACGGAAACAGTCGGATGGCACCTTGCCAGCCACGGAATCGCTAGTCAGGATGGCGAGTGAATGATGAATCGACCGGGAGATGACATGGGTGACAAGCGGATCCTGCGCAACTTCGTCGACGGCGGCTACGCCGAGCCGGTTGACGGCCGGTACGCCGATCTCATCGACCCGTCGACGGGCGAGGTGTTCGCCGCCGCCCCGGTCTCCAGCCTGGCCGATGTGGACCGCGCGATGGGCGCCGCGGTGCGGGCGTTCGACACCTGGCGCGACAGCACCCCCTCGGAGCGCCAGCGGGCGTTGCTGCGCATCGCCGACGCGGTCGAGGCTCGTGGCGCCGAGGTGGTGGCGGCGGAGTGCGAGAACACCGGCAAGCCGCGCGCCCTGACCACGAGCGAAGAGCTCGTGCCGATGCTCGACCAGATCCGCTTCTTCGCCGGCGCCGCCCGGGTGCTGGAGGGCCGTTCGGCCGGGGAGTACCTGGCCGGCCACACCTCCTACGTGCGGCGCGAGCCGATCGGGGTGTGCGCGCAGGTCACGCCGTGGAACTACCCGATGATGATGGCGGTCTGGAAGTTCGCGCCGGCGCTGGCCGCGGGCAACACCGTGGTGCTCAAGCCGTCCGACACCACCCCGGTGACCACTCTGCTGCTGGCCGAGATCGCCGCCGAGTTCCTGCCACCCGGCGTGCTCAACGTCGTCTGCGGCGACCGGGACACCGGACGCACGCTGATGCGCCACCCGGTACCCCGGCTGGTCTCCATTACCGGATCCACCCGGGCCGGCAAGGAGGTCGCCACGTCGGCGGCGTCCGACCTCAAGCGCACCCACCTGGAACTCGGCGGCAAGGCACCGGTGATCGTCTTCGACGACGCCGACGTGGCCGCAGCCGCCGAAGCGATCGCGGTGGCCGGCTACTTCAACGCCGGGCAGGACTGCACCGCCGCCACCCGGGTGCTCGCCGCACGGGGCGTGCATGACGACTTCGTCGCCGCCCTCACCGAGCAGGCGCGAGCCACCCGCACCGGTCCACCCAGCGACGAGGACGTCCTTTATGGACCGCTTAACAACGCCGCCCAACTCGGTCGGGTCAGCGGGTTCGTCGACCGCCTGCCCGACCACGCCTCGGTGCACACCGGTGCGGCGCGGGTCGGCGAGCGCGGCTATTTCTACGCCCCCACGGTCATCTCCGCCCTGCGCCAGGACGACGAGATCGTGCAGGACGAGGTGTTCGGACCGGTCATCACCGTGCAGCGCTTCACCGACGAGGACGAGGCGGTGCGCTGGGCGAACGGCGTCGAGTACGGCCTGGCGTCCTCGGTCTGGACCCGCGACCACGGCCGGGCCATGCGGGTCAGCCGCCGGTTGGATTTCGGATGCGTCTGGGTCAACGCCCACATCCCGCTCGTCGCCGAGATGCCCCATGGCGGGTTCAAGCACTCCGGCTACGGCAAGGACCTCTCCCTTTACGGGCTGGAGGACTACACCCGGATCAAGCACGTCATGCACGCGCTCTAGCCGAGAAGGGAGTGAGTGCGGTGAGCAACTCCGAGGAACTGAGCAAGCGTCGCGCGGCCGCGGTCGCCCGCGGGGTCAGCAGCCTGATCCCGGCCTACGTCGAC
>JBLNGJ010000001.1:0-4454 GCA_050264675.1 Micromonosporaceae bacterium | reverse complement strand
AGCACGGTGACCCCGACGCCGACCGTGAACGCGGCCACCACCGCGCTCAGCGGCACCCCGAGCGGGGCGAGCCGCAGGGCGCCGCCGCTGAGCGCCCGGCCGGCCAGCTTGGCCAGCCCGGCCCCGACGCCGATGCCGAGGAGCAGGCCGAGCACCGAGGCGAGCAGCCCGATCACCACCGCCTCGATGAGCACCGACCCGATGACCTGGCCGCGGCTGGCGCCCATGGCCCGGAACAGCGCCAGCTCCTGGGTGCGCTGGGCCACCACGATCGAGAACGTGTTCAGGATGAGGAAGACGCCGACGAAGAGGGCCACCCCGGCGAAACCAAGCAGCAGGTAGGTGAAGAACGACAGCGCCCGCCGGATGCCCTCGGAGTTCTCGGTCTTGAGCTGCTCGCCCGTCTGCACCTGGTAGTCGGGGCCGAGGGCGGCCGCGATCTGGTTCTGCACCTGGGTCAGCGCGGCCTGGTCGGCCACCTTCACGTCGATGATGTTGAAGACATCCGGCTGGCCGAGCATGAGCTCCTGCGCCACCGGCCGGGTGAACGCCACCGTGGTCTCGCCGGCCAGGGAGTCCCGCCCGCCCGGGTAGCCGAAGATGCCCACGATGGTGAAGGTGCGCTTGGGCTGACGGGTCAGCACGCCGATCTGGTCGCCGATGTGGTAACCGGTGCGCTCGGCCACGTTGGCGCTGATCGCGACCTCGGTGTCGGCCGTCGGCCCGCGCCCCTCGCGCAGCTTGACCAGCTCGTCCTCGCCGACCCAGTTGGTGCCGAAGCGGGGCCCGCCGGCCGCGCTGACCACTTTGCCGTTGCGCCCGATCACCCGGGCGCCGTCGATGAACACCTGGCCGGTCGCCGAGGCGACCCCGGGCACGGCCTGCACCCGGGCCACGTCGGCGGCGGGCAGGGGTACCGGCACCGGCGCACCCTCCAGGCTCCGCACCTCGGACTTCTTGCTGACCTGCAGGTCGGTGTACGCGTAGATGTCGGTGAAGAGGTTGTCGAACGAGCGGCCGAGCGTGTCGGTGAGCACCAGCGCGCCCGAGACGAAGAGCACACCGAGCACGACGGCGGCGCCGGAGAGAAAGAGCCGCAGCTTGCGCGAGAGCAGGCTCTTGAGTGTGGCCCTCAGCATCACTGCGCTCCGTGTGGGCC
The DNA here is from genome assembly GCA_050264675.1 of Micromonosporaceae bacterium. GTDB lineage: Bacteria > Actinomycetota > Actinomycetes > Mycobacteriales > Micromonosporaceae > JBLNGJ01. The sequence continues at coordinate 3,295 of JBLNGJ010000001.1, read as the reverse complement.
CGCGCTCACGTCCAAGCTCTTGAGCTTGTCCAGCACCGCCTCGGGCGTGGGGGAGGCGAGCTCGTCGACGACCCGGCCGTCGCCGAGGAAGACGACCCGGTCGGCGTAGGAGGCGGCGTTGGGGTCGTGGGTGACCAGGACGACGGTCTGCCCGAACGTGCGCACGGAGTCGCGCAGGAAGCTGAGCACCTCGGCGCCGGAGCGTGAGTCGAGGTTGCCGGTCGGCTCGTCAGCGAAGATCACCTCAGGCCGGGTGACGATGGCGCGGGCGCAGGCGACCCGCTGCTGCTGGCCACCGGAGAGCTGGCTCGGTCGGTGTCCGAGCCGGTCGCGCAGGCCAACCGAGTCGATCACCGTGTCGAACCAGGCCGGATCGGGCCGCCGCCCGGCGATGGCCAGCGGCAGCAGGATGTTCTCCTCCGCGGTCAGCGTGGGCAGCAGGTTGAACTGCTGGAAGACGAAGCCGACCCGGTCGCGGCGCAGCGCGGTCAGCCCGGCGTCACCCAGCCCGGTGAGGCGGATATCGCCGATGAAGACCTCGCCGCGGTTGACCGAGTCGAGCCCGGCCAGGCAGTGCATGAGGGTCGACTTGCCCGATCCGGACGGACCCATGATCGCGGTGAAGCGGCCGCTGTTCAGTTCCAGGTTCACCCCGGACAGGGCGATGACTTGGGCCTCGCCGCTGCCGTAGACCTTCCAGACGTCCACCGCCCGGGCGGCGACCCGGGTCGCCGGCGTCATCGTCTCCACGGACACGCCCCTTCCCCCGCCGGCCATGCGCCGGACCAGGCCACAGTACGGCCGGCCGGCAACCGTGACCCGGCCCGGGTCACACGTCCGTGGCCGGCACCGGTTCGTCGGCCACGTCGTCGGCCGGCACGGGCTCGGGGAACGGCGGCAACGTGCCGCCATAGGCCGGGCAGCGGCTGTGGTGGCCGCACCATCCACATAGGCGGCTCGGCCGGGGCCGGAAGTCACGCTCCATAGTGGAACGCTCGATCGCCCGCCACAGGGCCAGCAGCGTGCGCTCGAACCGGACCAGCTCCTCCGGCTCGGGAGCGTAGTCACAGACCTCCCGGTCGCCGAGGTAGACCAGCCGCAGCACCTTCGGCACCACACCGCGCGTACGCCAGAGCACCAGCGCGTAGAACTTGAGCTGGAACAGCGCCCGGGCCTCGAACGCCTCGCGGGGCGCGCCGCCGGTCTTGTAGTCGACCACCCGCAGGTCACCGTCGACGGAGACGTCGAGGCGGTCGATGTAGCCCCGCAGCAGCAGGTGCTCGTCGACGACCGCCTCGACCAGGCACTCCCGCTCGGCCGGCTCGACCCGCCGTGGGTCCTCCACCGCGAAGTAGCCATCGAGCAGCCGCGTCGCCGAATCGAGCAGCGCCGCCTCACCCTGGGCCGGGTCAGCCGGTGCCGGGCCAGGAGTCTCGGGCTGGAGGTCATCGGCCACAGTGAACAGATCGGTGAGCTCGGAGCGCTCGGCGAGCAGACGCTCCCACTGCGGACGGACCAGGGCGGCCGCCTCGTCTTTCGTGCGGCTCGCGCTGGGCAGGTCAAACAGGCGCTCCAGCACGGCGTGCACCAGCGTGCCCCGGACCTGGTCGGGGGTGGGCCGCTCGGGGATGCGGTCGATCGCGCGGAATCGGTAGAGCAGCGGGCAGGTCTTGAAGTCAGCTGCCCGTGAGGGGGAGAGCGAGGCGGCGTGAGCCACCTCCCGGGCGCTGGGTGAAGTCTGCACCGACATGCCCTGAGGCTAGGGCACGGGTACGACGAAAGCTGGGAACCGGCCCGCCGAATACCATCATGGCAATGACCGCCGACCGTGACCAACGCCCGCCGCCCGCGCCGCGGCGGGCTGCGCCGACCCGGGGGCGTGGACTGCCCGCCGGGCGCATCCTCGGCGTGCCGGTCTACATCAACGCGTCCTGGCTGCTGCTGGCCGGCGCTGTGATCATCTGGTACGCGCCGCTGGCTCGGCTCGCCCTGCCCACCCTCAGCGCGGTCGGCTCGTACCTGATGGCCGGGGCGTTCGTGGTCTGCCTGCTCGTCTCGGTGCTGCTGCACGAGCTGGGCCACGCGCTGACCGCGCGCGGTTTCGGCATGGGCGTCCGGGCGATCACGCTGGAACTCCTCGGCGGCTACACCGAGATGGAGGGCGACAGCCCCAGCGCCCGGGCCGACCTGGTGGTCTCTCTGGTCGGGCCGGCGGTCTCGGCCCTGATCGGGGGCGTCGCCGCCGGGGTCTGGTGGGTGCTGCCGACCGAGACCGTGGCGCGGCAGCTGGCGTTCCAGCTCGCCGCGAGCAACATCATCGTGGCCATTTTCAACGCGCTGCCCGGGCTGCCCCTCGACGGCGGGCGGGCGCTGCGGGCGCTCGTCTGGGCCATCAGCGGCGACCGCAACACCGGCAGCCGGGTGGCCGGCTGGATCGGGCGGGGGGTGGCCGTCCTGACCGGCGGATCGGGCCTGCTGCTCTACGCCAGCGGCCACACCACCGCACTCAGTGTGATATTCACGATGCTCGTCGCGTACACGCTGTGGCAGGGCGCCACCGCGGCGATCCGACACGGCCGCGTGGCCGCACTGCTACCGCGACTGAACCTGCGTTCGCTGGTTCGCCCGGTCTTCACGGTGCCGTACGGCACCCCGCTCGCGGAGGCGGCCCGGCGAGCCACCGAGGCCGGCAGTTCCGCGGCCACGCTGGGGGTCGCCGACGCATCCGGCCGCCTGATCGCGCTGGTGCAGGACCAGGCGGCGGCGGCCGTGCCGATGGAGCGGCGACCCTGGGTCCCGGTCGAGTCGGTGGCCCGTACCGTGGAGGCCGACCGCACCCTCGCCGCCGACCTGACCGGGGAGGATGTGATCCGCGCGGTGCAGGCCCACCCGGCGCCGGTCTACCTCGTCGTCTCCGGCGAGGATGTGATCGGCGTGCTGCGCACCGCCGACCTGGCCCGACTGCTCAACTCCTGACCTGCGCCCTGACCGAGGGCCCCCCGACGAGGATGCGGTGAACCGACCGAGTCCCTTCGCCCCGGGTGACCGGGTGCAGCTGACCGACCCCAAGGGCCGGCTGCACACGGTCGTGCTCGAACCTGGTCGGCTCTTCCACACCCACCGCGGCGCGCTCGCCCACGACGAGATCATCGGCCGGCCGGATGGGTCGGTGGTGATCTCCTCCGGCGGCACCGCCTACCTCGCCCTGCGCCCGCTGCTGGCCGACTTCGTGCTGGCCATGCCGCGTGGCGCCCAGGTGATCTATCCCAAGGACGCGGCCCAGATCGTCACCATG